>CATOJE010000011.1 GCA_951800145.1 uncultured Lachnospiraceae bacterium
AGTGTATAAAGCTGCTGCCCATGATCGCGAAGGATAAGCCGGAGTTGAGAAATGATATTTGTTCGGCGCTGGAGAGGGCGGATATATCTTTTTATGATGGCAGTATGCAGCCGCTTGTTTATAAAGATATTCAAAAGGCATTGAAAGAGATACAGAAGTTATAGAAAGGAAGTCTAAGGTGTCGAAGACATTATCCAAGTTGTGGGGGCCAAGGACAGACTCATAGTAATCCTCGTTCTGGCGCACGGTAGCGGATTTGGAGGAGGGGTTTAAGAGCCTGCCGAAAAAGAGCAGCTTAGCAAAGCCGTAAACATCGTATTGCAGCTTAGTGAAGCTCTTATAGGAAGAGAAGAAGGTGTTGAGGCCCAGTTCCTCAAGGATGCGCTCCAGGAGCACATGGGAGAAGAGCCTGGGGTGGCCGAAGCAGTCCGGGCTTCCTGTCTTTATGGAGAACTGGTAGGTTTCAGCAGGTGGTGTGCTGTCACAATAAGGCAAAAGAAGCGGAATGAGCGGCTGGCCAGCCTTAAAGGATTTTTTGAGTCTTCCCACATAATCCGGAAGCCCGTCATCAAAGCGGTCAAGAGGGCCGATGTTAAGGACAACGGTTTTGGTAGAGACTTTCATCCCTTTTTTATTTGTGACACGATCATTACGAACCAGCCGGAGATAGGGTTTTCCATTATTCGTAAAACACTCAACGTACATAATAACCTCCACAGATAGATCTATAGACCTACTAATACATTATAATCATAGATTGATAAAAAAGCAAGGGAAACTTTGCAAAATAAGGAGATTTTTTATTAATGATTATAATGGAAACTGACGAAGCAAAACGATTTTCAAAGGAGTAAAGAAATGGAACGGGAAATATTACTGCTTGGTGATCCCAGGCTATATGAAATTTCTGAAGAGGTGAAGAAGGAAGAGTTAGAGTTACTGAAGCCGGTATTTACAGATATGTTTGACTGCATTAAAGGAATCCGCCGGAATTACGGCTTCGGCCGCGCAATCGCGGCTCCTCAGATCGGAGTGAAGAAACGGCTGATCTGCATTTTGACTGATAGGCCTTATGTGATTATCAACCCATCCCTGGAGTTTATCGGAAACGAGATGATGGAACTGATGGATGACTGTATGTCTTTTCCAAATTTATTGGTGAGGGTACGGCGCTATCGCCATTGTATCCTGCATTACCGTGATGAAAGCTGGCAGGAACAGACCATGCCTATGAATGATGATATGGCTGAATTAATCCAACATGAGTATGACCATCTGGACGGCATTTTAGCAACCATGAGGGCAATTGACAACAAAGCTTTTGTTATGAAAAGATGAAGCTTCACGCGAAACACAACACCATACAATATTAAAATTTTATAAACTTGAATTTTTCTTTGACACGTAAGTATTTTTCTTTGACACGTAAGTAGTAGTTGCCGTTTTGTAAGAAACTGTGGTAGAATAGTTCAGTATGTGGTAGAATCAAGGAAGCACACCGATGTGTGCGCAGGTCAGCAGCCTGATGGCTGTTGACAAATAATGTACGTGAAAATAAAATTGCCCCCGATTTTGAAAATTACCCCATTTTCGGCTCAAAAAAGGCCTGTTCTACCGACTTGACAAGGACCTTATTTGCAGCGAATCCTTCAAAATCGCCTTATTTTCCGCACTACAAAAAACAGCCTAAAATTTATGCAATATAAACAAGAATACAAGGAAAAATCATGAGAAAACTAGCCTTACCTGACGAAATTTTACTAAGTATCCAGCAGCCTGCCCGCTACATCGGCGGCGAGGTAAACATGTGTGTCAAGGACCCGAAAGATGTGGCCATCCGTTTTGCCATGTGTTTCCCGGACGTTTATGACATCGGCATGTCCCATTTAGGGATCCAGATCCTCTATGATATGTTCAACCGCCGGGAGGATATATACTGTGAGCGGGTTTACTCCCCATGGACGGATTTGGATCAGCTTATGCGGGAGAAGAACCTCCCCCTTTTCGCCCTAGAATCCCAGGATCCCATCCGGGATTTTGACTTTTTAGGCATCACCCTCCAATATGAGATGAGCTACACTAATATTTTACAAATTTTAGATCTCTCCCAGATCCCCCTCCATGCTGCGGATCGGGGGGAGGACGTGCCTATCGTCATCGGCGGCGGCCCCTGTGCCTATAATCCGGAGCCTCTGGCGGATTTTTTCGATCTGTTCTATATCGGGGAGGGGGAGACGGTTTACTATGAGCTGATGGACCGCTATAAAGAGAATAAAAGGGCGAACGGAACACGGCTTCAGTTTTTAGAGCTGGCTGCCCGGATTCCTGGAATCTATGTCCCTGCTTTTTATGATGTAACCTACCATGAGGATGGAACCATCCAAAGCTTTCGCCCAAACCGCCCCTGCGCCAGGGAACGGATTACAAAGGAGCTGGTGATGGAGCTGGACCAGGTGAATTATATTGAAAAGCCTTTGGTTCCCTTTATCAAGGTAACCCAGGACCGGGTTGTACTGGAGATTATGCGGGGCTGTATCCGGGGCTGCCGGTTCTGCCAGGCAGGGAATGTGTACCGGCCTATGCGGGAGAGGGGCCTGGATTACTTAAAGGAGTACGCCGCCAGGCTTTTGACATCCACCGGGCACGAGGAGATCTCCCTAAGCTCTCTAAGCTCCAGCGATTATACTCAGCTGGAGGAGCTGATTACCTTTTTGATCGAAACGTTTAAGGGAAAAGGTGTGAATATCTCCCTTCCCTCCCTGCGCATCGACGCCTTTTCCCTGGATGTGATGAGCAAGGTTCAGGACGTGAAGAAGAGCAGCCTGACCTTTGCCCCGGAGGCTGGCTCCCAGCGCCTTCGGAATGTAATCAATAAAGGCCTGACGGAGGAAGATATTTTAACCGGCGCTGCCAGCGCCTTCCACGGCGGCTGGAACCGGGTGAAGCTGTACTTTATGCTGGGCCTTCCCACCGAGACCAGGGAGGATATGGAGGGGATTGCCCTTTTATCTGAGAAGGTGGCAGAGACCTACTATGATGAGATTCCCAAGGAGCAGCGCCGCGGGAAGGTACAGGTAGTGGCAAGCTCCTCCTTCTTTGTGCCCAAGCCCTTCACCCCATTCCAGTGGGCCAGGATGAACACCAAGGAGGAATTTATCGAAAAGGCCAATCTTGTCCGTCAGAAATTTCGGGAAATGTTAAACTATAAGAGCTTGAAATATAACTGGCATGAGGCGGAGCTTACGGTTCTGGAAGGGGTGATGGCCAGAGGCGACCGCCGGGTCGGAGCCGTGATCGAGGAAGCCTACCGGAATGGAGCTCTCTTTGATTCCTGGTCTGAATATTTTCAGGAATCCATCTGGATGGAGGCCTTTAAGACCTGCGGGGTTTCCATGGACTTTTACACCACCAGGGAGCGGAGCCTGGAGGAGATTTTCCCCTGGGACTTTATCGACGCCGGGGTTTCCAAGGAATTTTTAAAGCAGGAATGGCAAAAGGCGTTAAAGGGAGAGGTTACCCCCAACTGCCGGACGCAGTGCGCCGGGTGCGGAGCGCGGAAATTTAAGGGAGGTGTCTGCTTTGAAGGTAAGAATTAAGTTTTCCAAACAGGGCGCCGCCAAATTCATCGGCCATCTGGATGTGATGCGGTATTTCCAGAAAGTGATGCGCCGGGCGGATATCTCCATCCGCTACAGCGGCGGCTTCAGCCCCCACCAGATTATGTCCTTTGCCGCCCCCTTAGGGGTGGGGATTACCAGCTTAGGAGAGTATCTGGATATCGAGGTAGAGGACACAGAACCCCTCCATACCATGAAGGAGAGGATGAATAGGACCATGGCGGAGGGCTTTCACGTGGAGAGCATTACCCATCTGCCGGATTCGGCAGAGCCTGCCATGTCCCTGGTTGCTGCTGCCAGATATTATCTCACCTTCCGCCCCGGCTATGAGCCGGAGGATCCAAAAGGATGGATGAAGGAGCTGGAGGAATTTTATCATCAGGATTCCATCCGGATCACCAAGAAGACGAAAAAGGGGCAGAAGGAGCTGGACTTAGCATCCCTGGTATATGAGCTTACGGCTCAGGAAGAAGGGGTTTCCATGGTGATCTCCACTGGAAGCCAGGAGAATATTAAGCCGGAGCTGGTTCTGGATGCTTTTTATCAGAGTAAGGGCATGGAGCGGGAACCCTTCGCCTTCCAGATTCAGCGCCAGGAGGTCTATGGAAGGATTCCTGGCGGGGACAGCTCCCTCCCATTTCTTCCTCTTAAGGATCTGGAGGCGCAAGATGGGTAAGCTTATCATCACCCGCTGGAACCAGCGGATCTGCACTGTTCTTACCGATGGGAGGAAGCCGGTACAGCTTAGTCTGGAGGCGGAGGAAGGGGAAGGCCTGCCTGCCGCCAGACGGCATAGCTATACGGTAAATAGTATCTACATCGGAAAGGTGCAGAATATAGTAAAAAATATTGATGCAGCCTTTGTAGACATTGGAAATGGCATTACCGGCTATTACAGCCTCAGCGAAAATAAAAACCACCTTTATGTGAATCCTGGCCACAGCAAGGGGCTGCGGATCGGAGATGAGATTGTCGTTCAGGTGGCAAAGGAGGCAGTGAAAACCAAGGCCCCGGTTCTTACCGGGAAGCTGACGCTTACCGGAAGGCTGACGGTATTAAAGCTTGGGGGACAGGGGGTAGGTTTTTCCAGCAAGATTACGGAGCGGAAGTGGAGGGAAGAGATGAAGCCTCAGCTTTCCCCGGAGGTGGGAGAGGGACTGGGGCTCATCGTCCGTACCAATGGTCAGGATGCCTCCGCTCAGGAGCTGACCGAGGAAATCCGCTTGCAAAAAAAACGTCTGGAGGAGCTGCTTTTACAGGCGAATCACCGAAGCTGCTACAGCTGCCTCCTTCAGGCCCCCTCAGCCTTCCTGACGAATATCCGGGACAGCTATTCCTGGCAGCTTGAGGAGATTCTCACCGACGATCCAGAGCTTTTCCAGCAAATCCGCTCCTTCCTGTCCCAGGAGCAGCCCAGAGATCTAGAAAAGCTTCGCCTGTATCAGGACGATCTGCTGTCTTTAAAGAAGCTTTACTCCATTGAACAGACCATGGAGCAGGCTACATCCCGCAGGGTCTGGCTGAAGTCCGGAGGCTACCTGGTGATTGAGCCCACGGAAGCCCTGGTGGCCATTGATGTGAATACAGGGAAATATTCCGGGCATAAAACTATGGAAGAGACCATCCTTAAGATTAATCTGGAGGCAGCAGAGGAGATTGGGCGGCAGCTGCGCCTTCGGAACCTGTCAGGGATGATTCTTGTGGATTTTATCGATATGGCTCCTAAGGAGCACAAGGAACGATTATTAGGATATTTAAAGCAGGTGGTGGAAAAGGATCCGGTAAAGACCACAGTGGTGGATATCACAGCCCTGAATCTGGTAGAGCTGACCCGGAAAAAGATCCACCGTCCCCTCCACGAACAATTATCGATTTAAATATCGGGCAAGCCTGCATGCGCCTGGCTGCGGACGCACCATCACACGAGGAAGTCTGGCGGGCGCATTTGGAATATCTGAATGCATGCCGCCTATTGGGCGGCGGACTTTTAAAGCAACACAAAGGAGAATTTGGTATGAATATCATTATTGTGGGCTGTGGAAAGGTAGGTTCCACACTGGCGGAAAAACTGAATCGGGAGAATCATGACATTACCCTTATTGACCGCAATCCAAATGTGCTGCGGTCCCTCACCGACAGCAATGACGTTATGGCGGTAGTGGGCAATGGGGCGGTCTATCAGGTACAGATGGAGGCCGGAATCAAGGATGCGGACCTTTTGATCGCCACAACAAACTCAGACGAGCTGAATATGCTCTGCTGCCTCATCGCCAAAAAGGCTGGTAATTGCCATACCATCGCCCGGATCCGGAACCCGGAATATTCCACCGAGATCAGCTATATTCGGGAAGAATTAAATCTCTCTCTGGCCATTAATCCAGAGCTGGCCGCTGCCACAGAGATTTCCCGCCTGCTGCGTTTCCCCTCTGCCATAAAGATCGATACCTTTGCAAAGGGGCGGATCGAGCTGCTGAAATTCATTATCCCGGACCATTCCACCCTGGACGGTATGAAGGTTCTGGAGGTAAGCACCCGGTTAAAGTGCAATGTCTTAATCTGTGTGGCTGAGCGGGGGGAGGATGTGGTGATTCCCAGCGGTAATTTCGTCCTTCAGGCCGGAGATAAGATCTCCTTTATCGCATCGCAGAAGGATTCCACTGACTTTTTCCACAGGGTAGGGGTTGTTAATAACCATGTAAAATCAGTTATGATTGTAGGAGGCGGCCGGATGACCTATTACCTGGCTAAAATCCTGAAAAATGTAAAGATCAAGCTTAAGATTATAGAGCAGAATCTGGACCGCTGCAATGAACTCAGCGAGCTCCTTCCACACACCATGATTATCCACGGAGACGGCTCTGACCAGCAGCTTTTGGAGGAGGAGGGCTTAGAGCAGATGGAGGCCTTTGCCTCCCTCACCGGCTTTGACGAGGAGAATATCATGCTGGCCCTCTATGCGGCTAAGAAGACAAAGGCAAAGATGATTACCAAGGTAAACCGGACCTCCTTTAAGGATGTGGTAAATTCCCTGAACTTAGGAAGCGTAATTAATCCCAAGCTTCTCACAGCTGACCTGATTCTCCAGTATGTCCGCGCCATCCAGAACTCCCTTGGGAGTAATGTAGAGACCCTGTACCGAATCGCAGATGATCAGGCGGAGGCCCTGGAATTCCGTGTAGGCCATGATGCGCCCATGGTGGGAATCCCTCTGGAAAAGCTGGAATTAAAAGAAAATCTCTTGGTGGCCTGCATTAATCGCAGGGGACAGATCATCACCCCCAGAGGTAAGGATACCCTGGAGGTCGGGGATACGGTGATTATTGTAACTACCAACAAGGGGCTTCAGGATTTAAAGGATATTTTAAAGTAAAGGCGGCATGGATGGGAAATGAATATAGCGATTATCAGATATTTTCTCGGATGGATTTTAAATGTGGAGGCAGTGCTCATGACGCTCCCCCTGATTACAGCGCTGGTTTACGGGGAGCAGAGCGGAATCTACTTTCTGATCACATTGGCTATCTGCGGAGGCCTGGGCTTTCTGGCTACCTTCCGCAAGCCGAAGAAAACCGTGTTTTATGCCAAGGAGGGCTTTGTCTGCGTGGCCTTAAGCTGGATTGTCCTCAGTATCTTCGGGGCGCTTCCCTTTTATCTGAGCCAGGAGATCCCATGCTTTGAGGATGCTTTATTCGAGGTTATCTCCGGCTTTACCACCACAGGCTCCAGCATCCTGACGGATGTGGAAGCCCTGAGCCGCTGTATGCTCCTATGGCGGAGCTTTACCCACTGGGTAGGCGGTATGGGCGTGATCGTGTTTATGCTGGCAGTGCTTCCCTTAGCCGGCGGCGGCTATAATATGCATATCATGCGGGCGGAAAGCCCTGGCCCCTCTGTGGGGAAGCTGGTACCGAAGGTGCGCCAGACTGCGAAGATTTTGTACCTGCTTTATTTTGGCATTACCCTGGCACAGATTCTCTGCCTTCTGCTCAGCGGCATGCCTATTTTCCACACCCTGTGCTTAAGCTTCGGCACAGCAGGAACCGGGGGATTCGGAGTTTTAAATGACAGCATTGCCTCCTACACCTATCTCCAGCAGGCCATTATCACTGTATTTATGATTTTATTCGGGGTTAATTTTAATGTATACTACCTGTTTTTAATCCGCAAGCCAAAGGACGCCCTGTGCTGTGAGGAGGCGAGAGCTTATCTCGGGATTATTCTTGCCTCCACACTGTTAATCGGCTGGAACATCCGCCACCTCTTCCCCAGCCTGGGGCTGGCCTTCCACCATGCGGCCTTCCAGGTTGGAACCATTATCACCACCACCGGGTTTGCCACTATGGACTTTGATCAATGGCCAGAGCTGTCCAAGACTATCTTAGTCCTTCTTATGTTCTGCGGCGCCTGTGCCGGAAGCACCGGCGGCGGCATGAAGGTTTCCCGGATCCTGATAGCAGTGAAGCAGGTGAAAAAGGAGCTGGGGAATCTTCTCCACCCTCAGAGCATAAAGATTCTCCGTCTGGAGGGAAAGAAGCTGGAGCACAATGTGATCCGCTCTGCCAATGGATATTTCCTGGCCTACGCGCTGATTTTTACTGCCTCGCTGCTGTTAGTAAGCCTGGATAATTTTGATTTTACCACGAATTTTACAGCTGTGGCAGCCACCTTTAATAACATCGGGCCAGGACTGGCTAAGGTTGGGCCCACCTGCAACTGGAGCGAATTCTCCCCCTTCTCCAAGTACATTTTCATGTTTGACATGCTGGCCGGAAGGCTGGAAATTTTCCCTATGCTTTTACTGTTCTCGCCAGGGACCTGGAAGAAAGGATTTTAAAAAGCGCGCAGGCATTAGTCAAAAACCCGCCGCAAGCAGCCAGCATCAAGCCTGGCTCATTGCTGGCGGGAATTCATAAGGAGTGAGTAAGAATGAACCGAAGGAAAATCTTTTGGGCTGGCTTTTCCTGCCTGGCATTCAGCCTGTGCGGCTGTGCCGTCAAATCCCCCTACCCAGAGGTGGAGCAATACCTGAAAAGCCAGTTTGGAGGGAACTTTCACATCGAAGAGGTCTCGGAAAATGGCGCTATTTATTACCAGGTTTCCCAGAAGGATGGGGAAAAGCTGACCTTTAAGGTATACCCGGCAGGGGAGGAATATACGAATAAAGGGTTTGACGATACCTGCCCTCTGGCTTTTGTAACAGAGCATGCCCGGGAAGCGGGGCTTGTGCTGGAGCCGGGCAATGGGGAAAAGGAGCTAAGGGTTACGCTCCAGGGCTTTGGGGAAATCGAAGGGCTGGCAGAGGCTCTGGCCCAGATAGCTGAGGCTTATGAGGAAGCCGGGCTCCCGGCCAGGTTTACCCAGGGAACCGAGGGAGATGGCTGGAACTGCGCAGAGATCCAGGTAGAGATGAAGGATTTTGCTCCGGAGGGCTATGAACCAGGGGTGATTCGCATTCCGGATACCATTACCGGCTATCACACTAAGGAGGAAATGCAGGACTATCTAGAGCGAAATTATCTCACCTATTTATCCTGCTATTCCCTGGAGGAGATTCCAGACGATGTGCCTGTGGATAAGCTGGAGCTGCTCCAGGAAGGGACGAATGGCATTACGCTGGAGTATGAGGACCATCAGGTGGAGTATCCCCATTTGGACTATAATAATCTTTACTTTGCCCAGGTTTACCGGATGGCATTAAAGGAAGGATGGGAAATAGCGGCGGGAGAGCAGGACTTTTCCATCACAGCCGGAGACCAGAGCGTTCAATTCCAGCTTGTGTTTGAAGAAGCAGAGGATGGGGATCTGGAGCCGAAGGTGTACTGGTATCCCCCAGATGGGTCGGACCGTACCCTTGCCTGCTCTGACCTTTCTCAAAGCAATGGGACCATTTCCCCGGAGATATTGGAAGGAATTACAAATATCCAGATCCACTCCGGCCTGAAGCTTCAGGATGAACAGGAGCGGATCCAGGAGATCCAGGATGAGGCGGATACATATCTCCTTCGCTCGGACGTAAAGCAGACCGGGGAATTGGCAGAAATCCTTAACTGGCGGGTAACATTGCTGGATATGGAGGAGACAAAGCGGATCGACACCAGCTCTATGTACTTTGAAGCGGATGATGGGAGAGTATTTCTCCGACTGGATATAGAGATAGAAAATCTGGGGGATCAGAAGGAAGCCTTTTTAAAGACCATTGCCACACAGGATGACCTGCTGATTCACCTGGTCACCTCCGGAGGACACCGGTACATTCCAGTTGATCTGATGGGGATGGCTGATTTAACCAGCGCATCCTTAGAGCCCGGGGAGGTAAAAAGCGGCGCCCTGGTTTTCCATATCGCAGAAGAAATTCCTGAGCTGGATGACCACATATTCCTGGCCCTAAAGGCTGGAGACCAGAGCCAAATCTTCCGGATCAAATAATGTAAAAAATAAATTCATTTTTATTAAAATTTTCTTTTGTTTCTCCTTCTGGTTATTCTTCCGGCCTTATGGTATAATCAAGGGGATGTATCACCTATTCACAGCCTAGTGTGGTGACTGAATATAATGATACCAGGGGCTGTGAGCCGCACTGCGGCCAAATCTTTAAGAATAATGGAAAGAGATCCGATAAAACGTGAAGCGAAGAACAAATTTTAACATAAAAAGGCTGCCGCAATTACGAAAATCCAACCCTGCCCTTACCCGGGCAGTCACCTCAGTTTTATTCATCTGTACTGGTATCGCCCTGGGAGAGGCGGGACGGTATTATGGGCTTTCTCATCCGTGGGAAAGCCCTGAGCCTGTTCTGGCCCAGGTTCAGGAGCCGGAGGGGGAAAGTGCCCCTGAGACACTTCCTGCCGCCCCGGCAGAGGAAACTGAAAGCTTGCCGGAGACACAGCCGGAGGAGCCGGCCTATGAGCCAGCTCCGGATAAGCTGAACCTGGCCTACTACTTTCCGGAGGGGAGCGATCCGGAGGAGATTATTAACAGCTATGCCGGTCAGGTTTTCCAGGATTTAACTATTATGGATTCTCAATGGCTGGCAGACATTTACGAATTAGCCGATATCAAGCCGGATTTCATGGCCGCGCATCTTGGAAAAAGCGCAGCCTCAGCCAGGGGAGGCTATAATCCCAAGGCGGAAAACCATGATCCGGAGGATCCCAGCACCTGGACGATCAATGACTGGAAGAAAATCCATGTATCCTTCGTTAACGGGGACGGCAAGGCCGTGTCCGGCTATTCGAATGTCAAGGATATTCTGGCCATGGCCAGCGTGTATACATATTATACGGATATGATGGATGTGGATACCTTTGAGTCCTACGCTAAGCAGCTCTGGAAGGACTCCCACAGCTATTCCTTAAGTATGGGAAAGGTGTATTACTGCGACGGATGTATTGATAAGACCGATGAGGAGATCGCCCAGGAGGAGGAGCTGGAGGAGTCTGACGCTGCCTTCCTGTCCGCAGACGCGAATCGCGTGATTTCCGATTCCGATGGCTCCTCGGGCAGTGGCCTGGCAGGCGCTGGCTCTCTTGGCGGCAGTCAGGCAGGCTCTGCCCCCTCTGGTAATGGCCAGACCGGTTCTAAAGCCTCTGGCAATGCTTCCGGAGGCTCTGACGCCTCCGCCCCATCCCAGAAAACCACAGTGCGCACCATAAATTCAGGGAAGAATTACCGTCCGCAAGGGGATGGGGAAGCAGAGCTGGATTCTGGGTTAAATGACAGTGGTAAAGCCTTGGCATCGGAGCCAGACTCCGGGCTAAATGACAGCGAAAAAGCCTTGGCATCGGGGCTGGACTCCGGGTTAAATGACAGTAGTAAAGCCTTAGCAGCTGGAGAGACAGGAGAGTCTGGCAGCCTGCCCTCAGCTGCAGCATTGCCAGATACCAGCCAGACAGACTCTGGGGTGAATTCCAGCGGGATGGCGCAGCCGTCTGGGACAAGGGATTCGTCTTACGGAAATTCCCTGCCCCAGACCGCTTTGCCGCAAGCCAATGAGACGGTCCGGACGGACGAATCATCCCAGGCCCTTGCCGCCTCCCAGACAGCAGCGGATGCCGCACCTCCATCCCAGGAGGAGAGCGCGGCTCAGGATTATGAAAGCGGGGAAGTAACCGTCATCCGCCGGAATGTAGCAGCTCAGGCAGCAGAGCAGGAGGCAGCGCGCTATTCCTCCCCCTCAGACCCAACCGTTGCTTCCATGGCATCGGATTCCGACGCTGTGGCATTAGCCTCTCAGGCCGGAGCCGATCCGGCGTTCTCCAGTCAGTCTGAGACAAAGTCTTATGAGGCAGAGGCTGGTTCCAAATCCTCTCAAGGCTCCGGGAGCGCTTCCACAGATACAGACCCTGACAGTAGGTCCGCTTCCCGTTCTTCCCAGTCCCATAAGGATGCCAAATGTCCAGGACATATGGATCTCTACATCCGCATCCGGCTTTTGGGGTTAGAGGATGCAAAGGGGCTCATTTCCAAGGATGCCATAGGGAATAATCCGGAGAATCAGAGGGCAGATGGCTGGAAGGGATGGACCAAGGAAAACCTGGAGAATGTCCGATCCATTTGCCAGCAGGACTGGTTTGCTGATTACGGGCTGAGCATTTCCGCCATTTCCACCAGCACCCCTTTGACTGCCCAGGAAATTAATGAGTACATGAGCCAATTACCTCCGGATCTGTCAGAGACCAGAAGAAAGATTATCCATTTCGCTCTTTCTTCGGTAGGAAAAGTACCGTACTACTGGGGCGGAAAGGCATCTCACGCCGGATATGAGGGGAATAACTTCGGCATGCTGATCTCCGCAGATGACAAAGGCCGTATGCTTCGTGGCCTGGACTGCTCCGGATGGATCAGCTGGGTTTACTGGTCTGCAACCGGAACACAGCTGAGCGGCTCCAGTACCAGCAGCCTGATTCTCTGTGGGGAAAAGATCAGCCGCAGCCAGCTTAAGCCCGGGGATATTATCGTCCGAACCGGAACTAATGCCCATGTGGTCATGTTCCTGAGCTGGTCTGCTAATGGACAAATGAATGTTATTCACGAATCCAGTGCATCCGTCAACAATGTCACCATCAAAACGATGGAAGCTGCATGGCCTTATTACCGTAAGCTGGTGGACTAATCCATCGCCCAGTTATTTGCTGAATTTGCTGAAGGATGCACGAATATGCTACCGGTCGCGATACCACCCGCAGTGCCTGTAAAGCGAAGCGAGAGCATGGGCCTTACAGACTGGCGTAAGCTGTATATGAGGTTAAATTATGTCAAGAGATAAATACGAAGATGAGTTTGAAGAAGAGTTTGAGGATGAGCTGGATCGTATGCGCTCCCGGCGCAGGAACCGAAGGGCACGGGAGCGGTCTAAGGAATCACCCTCTGATCATCGGCAGATGTTTTATCATGTGGGAAATGAGGCGGACTATGACGCTTCGGAGGATTACGATCCCTCAGATTATGAGCTCTTTGACGGTGATTATAATAGAGGCGATGCTGCTTTCGATGATGACTTCCAGGTGGAATATCTGGAGGACGGGCCAGACCTTATGACCATTCCGGCAAAGGGTCAATCAAAGAAATTCAGCAATGACGGGAATGGAGCATCCAACCGCGCAAGTCAATCCAACTCTTTAGGCCAGGCCAACCGCCCCAAGAACGGCCCATCTCAATCGCCAGTTGGCAGAAAGCGCCCCTGCTCTGACTATCCGCAAAATTCCCAGAGAAATACCTCTTCCTCTGGATCCGGAAAGAACAAAAGGCCGAAAAAGCCTAAGAAAAAAAGGCGGATATGGAAGCTGCTTCTTTTGTTCCTTCTCCTGTTTTCCGCCTATTTATATGGAAAACGTTGGATGAAGGACCGGGACGGCTACTGGAATATCGCTGTATTCGGCGTAGATTCCCGGGACAATAACCTGGGAAAGGGCGCATTAGCTGATGTGCAGATGATCGCCAGCATCAATAAAAAGACGGGTGAGATCCGACTGGTTTCTGTTTTCCGTGATACCTATGTACAGATAAATGATGACGGAGAGTTCCATAAGATTAATGAGGCCTACTTCAAGGGAGGCTATCCCCAGGCCTTAGACACCTTAAAGCGCAATTTGGACATCCAGGTAGATGATTATGCCACCTTTAACTGGAAGGCAGTAGCTGATGCGATTAATATCTTAGGCGGAATTGACTTGGAAATCACAGACAGTGAGTTTAAGTATATTAATTCCTTCATCACAGAGACCGTAGAATCCACCGGCGTATATTCCACCCATCTCCAAAATGCAGGGTGGAATCACCTGGATGGCGTACAGGCTGTGGCCTACAGCCGCCTAAGACTGATGGATACGGACTTTAACCGGACAGAGCGCCAGCGAAAGGTGGTTTCCCTGGCACTGGATAAGGCCAAACAGGCCGACTTAACCACCTTAAAAACAGTGATTGGCACGGTACTTCCGGAAATATCCACCAGCATCGGAATCGAAGACGTGATCCCCATGGCCAGGAGTGTAAACCGATATCACTTGGGCCAAACCGGCGGTTTCCCCTTTGCAAAAACCACTGCCATGGTAGGAAAAATGGACTGCGTCATACCCATGACCCTGGAATCCAATGTTATACTTCTCCATCAGTTCCTATTTGATGTAGAAAGCTATGAGCCCTCCTTATCCGTAAAGCGGATCAGCGGCGAGATCAGCCAGCGTACAGGGATCTATGAGGAGGGAAAGGCCTCTGGAATTGACACGAACCTAACCCCTCCGCCCCAAAATCCCGGCGGAGGCGAAGGAGGGCAAGGTGGAGGGAATTCTGGAAATGCTGCCGAGAATCCTGCTCCGGTGATAGATAATCCATCGCCTGAAACCCCGGCTGAGGAAGGAAGCATGGAAGAAGCCTCCTCTGAGGAAACAGAAGCGGAGCTTAGCAGTGAGGCAGCAACCCCTGAGCCGCCTATTGCGCCGCCTGAGGAGCCCATAGAAACAACCATATCCGAAGATCAGCGCTTCGAAGGCCCAGGCGCCACCGCTCCAGATAATCCAACCGAAGCGTTCACTAAGCCAGACGAACCCACTGCAGAATCCTATGGTCCTGGATTTGAATAAAGATAAAAAGGTGTGAAATTTCATAGCTGAGTAAAGCTTAATAACGGAACAAGCTTATATAACCGAGCAAAAATAAATAAAGAGCAGAAATAGAAGAGAGGCTTTCCAGATAAAGGAGAGCCTCTTTTTATGACCCATGTTAATGTTTAGAAGTAACAATAGTTAACATAAAAATATTATGTAAATATATTTATCAATCCCAGTTTACACTGACGCAATTACAGCAAGGTATACGAGGTAATCCTTGGAAAAACCTTACTATAAAGCCTGCATTTCGCAGAAAGGTGTCTCCACTGGTGGAGGAAACCGATTCCAGTACCCTGGGAGAAGGACAGGGACGCCGTCCATCCAAACTATATCGAAGAAAATGGGAGAAATAAACTATGGATCGAAAAGCCTTTGCCAATGTATTTGGAGATTGTCAATTCACGGAAGATACGATATAATAGACAAAAGCAGAAATATTGGCTATTCCTATACCAACTATTCGTTAAACTATTCTTTCGCGAATAGTTGGAAGTAGGGCCTGGAAACTACCAGCCCAGGCCCCTCTCCTAACTGAACCGTTCCGGATTTTGGAATCTGTTTAACACGCGCTTGTTTACATTCTTGGCATTCTGCCAGATGTTTTCCCAATAAAAAAAAATAACAAGAACAAAAAGAATATGAAACTTTTACAATGGACATTAAAACCCTAACCTTAACCAGGGACATTGTCTTGCTGTCGCTGATAAGCTGGATCCTTGGTATGGTTACGGACAGGTAAAAATATGGAAAAAGAATTAATGGATTTATCCTGCAAATTATCCAGCAATCTATCTGCCATGTGTTTAACCGATGACGCCCTGCAGCTGGATGAGCGATACCGCTTTGCAAGGTATCAGCTAAAAGAACTGTTTCGGTTAAACACGGCCAGATTAGCCAGGGAGGGAAAAAAGTGAGATATCCCGTATTAATCCTTAGCATGGCATGTATATTTTTAACGCCAATTCACTGCTATGCTTCCCCGGAACTGGAGGTTCCAGCTATGGAAAGCCCGGCAGAAGATACAGGAGGTGAGACAGATGCTCCCAGCACGGATAACAGCCCTGACAATCCTGGGGATAACCCTATGGACGTGGATGTTCCAGTACCGGATATTCCTACGGTTCCCGAGACTCTCCCTCCAGAGGCGGCGGAAGAAATTCTGGATTTTCCAGAGGGGGAAGAAGCTGCGGAAGTTACAGAAGCTTCTCCTTCCCTGGAGAGCGCTTCAGAAAATCCTCTACCAGATCCGGTAGAAGAAACGACGGAAGAAGAGACAAGTCAGGACAAGGAAAGTAATCTGGAGGAGATGGATGCAGATTTCCTGGATTCTGGGGAGCCGTGGGATGCCGAGGACGAATACTTCTTAAGATATTCCCTTGCTTCCCCCTCCAATCTTTCCGGGATCCAGGAGTCCTTAGATGTCTGCGCTGAGCTGTTAGCGGTAGCCGATGTCCTACTAGCACTCCTGGTTGGATGCATCTGTGCATCCATCTTTGGACGGTTCTTTACTTTAAGGTGGTAACTATGGCTGATTTTATTTCCGGGGTTATTGCCCCGTTTACTGGGATTGGTTTTTTGTTAGGATGCCTGCCCTTAGTTTTTGGCCTTGGTATCCAGGCAATTATCAATATATTAAAAAAAATCTAAGAAAGGCGGTAACAAAATGAGAAAGAATCTTGTAGAGAAAGTAAAAGTAGCGGCGGCTTATGCCCTTCCGGTAGTGGCAAGTGGTGCCTGTGTCTTAACCTGTTTTGCATCAGATGCTGGCACTGAGGGTACTTCCATTATCGATACGGCAGTCTCTTCACTGACCACTTCCATCACTTCCATGGCAAGTTCCATTGGTGGTGCGATTGGCTCGATCCTGCCGATTGCTCTCCCGTTAGTAGGGGTTAGCCTGGTAGTGGCGATTGGCCTTAAGGTATTTAAAAACATTACCAGCAAGGCATAGTCCCGCGCGGGGCCTTGGTCTTTCGGGACTGGGGCCCCGTTTTTCTTTTGGCAAAATTACCAGGCAGTTTGGAAAGAATTGCCTAAAGCTTATAAAAAGAGGCCGATGTGAAGAAATTAAGAAAAATAATCGCTACTGTTTTAGTGTATATAACGGTTAGCGCAGTTACATTAAATATTACTTATACAGCTTATGCTTCTGTCGCTGCTACTGGCGTAATAACTGCTGGCGGTTATGTTGTTAAAATCCTTTTAGATGCCTGCGGGATATCCCTCTCCCTCTCCTCTCTCACTGCCCTGATTGGGGAGTGGGATACATTACAGGAGTATGAGCAGCTGGGCAGTGAGGGGAAGCTGGGGGCCTTTTCCCAGTACCTTTATAATAAAACCCATACAGGAGAAACAGGGGAAGCCATAGAACGGGGGCAGGCTGCCGAACAGGCCTTAGCGGATGCAATGTCTGCAAGCTGGGGCGCTACTATAGAAAATCTGGATCCACTCCTAAAAGAGCTGAAGGATTATCTTGGTTACTGCTATGGCTACGGCACGGCAGATAGTGTATACTATGTCCCTTCCGTCCCGGAAAATAAAACCTGGGGTGTGACTGGGTGGTCCAGCAGGGACTTTTTCCCTCTCCCCACTACTCCTGCTGTCCTGGTGCCTGCGGTGGCGAATGACGCAAGCTTTACCTTGTTTTTAACCTCTTATGTGGCCGGATACACATCAAATGACATGAATGTCCAAAACTGGTACTACGAACCTGCGTGTGATGTTTTTGGAGTATACGATGCGGCGGAAAAGAAGCTGGAAACCTATGAGCGCAATGCATCGGATAAGACGTATCGGACGTATTATTGTACGGCCTATAGTGCGTATGCTTACGAGGATGGCTCGTTGAAATACAGTGTAACATCCACCGACTGGTGGAAACGTGCTACTATCTATTGCTCTCCTGCCGATGCCGGCGCTCTCCCCTTCCCCGTTTTTGGCTCCCTGAGCGCTGCTATGGATTATGTGGAGACCGGCGCAAAAGATAACGTATATGTTCCGGGAACGCTTCCCCTGGAGGCGGAAAATGAAAATAAAGCGCTGCAGAAAGCTGTCATAAAAAGCATTACTGGTACCTTAACCATCCCAGCCAGTGCGGATGCGGCACAGAATAAGTTAGCCGGCATATCGGATGCCTATGCAAGTGATACGGCCTTAAAGTCTGCTATCGCCGATGCCGGGCTTGCCATTGACTGGGGCGCAGAAGACACAGAAACAGGGGATAAAGATAAGACAGATACGGATACGCTGTTAAAACGGATAATCGATACGATGGTTACTCTCCCGGATTCGGTTGTGGATGCCGTGGAAGGCCGCCTGGAAACGGACGGGGAGACAGCAAAAGACAAACTGTCCCTTCCGGTGTCGATTATGGATAAGTTCCCGTTTTGTATCCCGTTTGATGTGATCTACTTAGTAAAGGCCTTAGCAGCGGATCCAGTCGCGCCAAAATTTGACATCCCATTAAAGTTTGATTATGAGTCCTTCCACTATGACGAAATATTTATCATTGATTTTTCGGACTATGATTCCGTTGTGAGGATATTTCGGATTATGCTGGATGTGCTATTTATCAGCGGCTTAATCGTAGTCACCAGAAATCTAATCAGGGGGTAACTATGGAAACATTATTAAAAGGCTTCCAGTCCATTTTAAATACAGTTCTCGACCTGCTGCCGGATTCCCCATTCCGCCCGTTTATTGATAACTTGGCAAATATTCCATATATCGGATATCTGAACTATTTTATCCCGATAAATGACTTTATTAATATTTTAACAGCCTGGGGAATTGCAATTACTTTATTTTATGCCGTCAGCGCCCTGCTCCGGTTTATTCATGCAATCGATTAAAGGTGGTGATTATTATGATTGTATTATACAGTGGGACGCCTGGTTCCGGGAAGTCCTTAGACTGTGCCAGGACAATTTATAACTGGTGCCGGCGCGGTGCACCGGTTATCTGCAACTTTCCCGTAAATGTGGGAAACATCCGCTTAAGAAGGAAAAAGGATATCCGCTTTGTATCAAACCAGGAGCTTACACCACACTATCTGGTAAGTGTGGCAAAGGAGCATTTTAGCGGGAAGCGGATAAAAGAAGATTCCATCCTCTTAATCGTGGATGAGGCCCAGCTGATGTTTAATGCCAGGGATTGGAATGCCGCTGGCCGTGACCGATGGAATTGGTTTTTTACGATGCATCGGCATTTTGGTTACTTTATCATTCTGTGTGCACAATTCGACCGGATGCTCGATCGACAGGTCAGATGCTTAATCGAGTATGAGTATATCCACCGTAAAGTAAAAAATATGGGCTGGAGAGGGTATCTCCTCTCCTGCTTAATGCTCTCCCCGTTTAACCTTTTTGTAAAAGTGAAGGTTTGGTATCCCATGAAAGAGAAGGTAGGCAGCGAGTTTTTTAAAGCGACGCCTAAATACTACCGCATTTATGACACCTTTGAGTTAATCGAGGCACCCGGTGCGCGGACAGGCGGGGATTCAGGGGCCCCGCCTGGTAGCGCGGCGGGTGGATGGATGACGGGAAAAGAAGAAGGAAAAAGAAAGGAAGAGGTGGGTGATGAAGAAATTAATCAGAAAGACGAAAAACCAATTTTCCGGGATGAAGAAAGGGCTTCTTAAGGGGACGGCTTGCCTTTTAGCAGCTGCTACTCTTCTGCTCTCCAGCCCATTTTTTGTCTGGGCAAAAAGTTCATCAAGCTTAACTCCTGGAGAATATGTATTTATGACTATGTTGCAAGCTTGTGGAATATATTCGTACGGTGCAAATGGGCAATGGCTTTCTGCATATCGCGGTTATTTAGAATCTACAGGAAATACAGCAATGTTAAATCGGCTGAATAGTTATAATTCTCTCTCTTGGGGCGATAATGTGGCAGGAATGGCAGAATTATATAATAGTTTAAAGGGCTGGCTTTCCTATTCAAATATATATGGTACTAATGGTACTAATACCAGGTTTTACACACTGCCTTCAATGCCTTCCCCTGCTCCAGACAAACTTACTGGTTCAGGTCAATATTCAATTCGTGCCGTCCCGTTTTCTGACATTAATTCATTGCCAGAATCCGGATATGATTATTTATTTTCGGATGTCTATTACCGTATCTGGAATTCTCGTCCTGCTTACATGCGACGTAATTTGTATAAACCGACTGGTGTAGAATTGTTTGGTATAACTACATCTTTCGATGGATTAGAGGATACGGTGACGGTTAAATATTATAAAAAAGATTCTGCTGCTGAAGAAGGGTATAGTTCATTAAACGTCAGAACTATGATAAGTGCTTATTATGTCGATGATGATCAGTTAGCTGGTCAGTTTTCATCCTCTTATACTTCTGATTATATAAAAACTAATGTACGGTCGGTTATGAACTTACCTTTTAAAGTATTTAGCAATGTTAATGATGCAAAAACTTATGTAGAAACTGGTGTTGCAAACAATTTATTTTCTAAAGATAAGTGTTCTCTTTGGTGGTATGATAGCTACGGTGTTAATTTAGAACTGCAAAAAACAACTGCCATAGAAGTTAATGATATTATGGTGCTTCCGCCTAGTAATGCGGATGCTTGGGCAGTATATAATAATACAGCCGGAAATATCCGTCTGGACACAATAACAAACCGGTTAAAAGCCTGTGGTCTGGACATCTCTTTTCAGGCGGATTACACCATAGAACATTATCAAAGAAACTTAGAAAATACCAAATGGGAAAAAACAGATGAAGAAAAGATAACAGGGATTGCCGCAAAGGAAGCCACCTTTACCGCAAAGGAATACCCTGGATTTATAGTAAATGAAGCCTTAACCGAACCAGCAGACCGGACGATTTTAGGGGATGGAAGTTTGATTGTCAAGCTGTATTATAACCGGAAACGTCTTGATTATAAAGTAGAACATTACATACAGAATTTATCCGGAAATGGCTGGAAGAAAGCCGATGAAGAAACCTTATCAGGAGTATATGGCGCGGATGCGTCATATACTCCACGCTCTTACCAGGGACATAAATATAAAAGCGACTTAACGGAACCGGAAGATCCAACGATCCCGGCAGATAATAATTTAACAATAAAGTTATACTATCCGATGTTAACCCCGTTAGAAAACAGTGTAGTGTCGTTAGGTGATTCTATGGGGAAAATATTCCATGTGTCGAAAGACACATTAAAAGGTATCATTTTTATAGTCATACCGATTATTGTATCCATTTTAGCTATATTTTGGCTGATCCGTTATATTAAAAAGCTTACAAATAAAGCCTGAAGAAAGGAGTAAAAAAATGTACGAAAACGAAAAAGAAGTAAGTAAGATTCAGGAAACAATAAAAGAAATATCACCGGATTTAGTGATTACCACTCATGGCTTAGATGGCAATCGTATCATTTTAGTTGGTGTCATGATCCCACTTAAAGGCGGCGCAGACAAGATAAGTGCCTTAAAGGAGCTTGGCTGGGAGTGCACCTGGAGGGAGCGGATTTATAATGCCAGTCATTCGGCTTTTATCATCGTGCAAAACATGGTTTACCGCTTAGGATGTCCGGGAGGCGATAAAAGTGTGGTGGCATAATATCATAAAAAACAAACAGGATAAGCCAGACATACCTGGTTTTTATCTGCTCTGTTATAAAGATAACTCATATGGTATTTGCTATTATTCTGCAGATACGGGCATATTTTTAACGGATAAAGGCCGGGGTAATATTGTTTCCTGGACGGACCAATTCATGATGCCGGATGAGTTGTGTAGGACCTGTGATAAAGCGAGTTGGGATGAGCTTTTTAGCGAAATGGTGTATATCTGTGACAGGGGCACTTGCAGCCAAAAAGAAGAAAAGGAAAAATTGGAGGTATGACTGATGGAATGCCAGAATATAAAATGCCGTTATTACCGCGCTCCTGCAAAGCGGGAGTTATGGGAAATTAATTGCGGGGTTAAGAAAAAGCTTAGCGGCTGCTCCTTTTCTTATTGTAAACAAAAGGTAAACGGCAAAGAGTCCAGGAATAATCGGGAGGTTTTACATGGGCTTTTATTAGACTTTATGGTTTATTGTTGTATAATTATCTATTTTTACTGGTGATTCCCCCGCTTTTAACCAGTCCGTTTAGGGCTGCGAGGGGATACTTAAGGGGGCACCCTTAAGAATAGTCCAGGGCTTTAATTCCGGGATTTTGCTGGCTTTGGGGTAAAATTGTTGTACAATTTATCCTGCAGAAGGCTGGATGCGTAGTACTGAAGCAATCATTATCAGAATTATTTAAAACATACCAACAATACTAAGTGACCGCGGCAAGAATTATCTGATAATTTAAACCGTGAGAAATCATGAAGGAATAATATAGTGGACATATCTGCAAAGTATGATATACTGGAATAAAGGAGGGATCCATATGTCATACACAGAAGCGCAGAAAAAAGCCAGTATAAAATACATGTCTGAAAAAACAGATGATATCCGTTTGCGTGTGCCTAAGGGATTAAAGGATAAGTATCGGAAGGAGGCAGAAAAAAGGGGAATGAGTATGACACAGTTTATTATTAATTGTGTCACAAAAGAAATAAATGACACTTGACTATATAGCGGACATATATTATAATAATAGTATCAGATGCGGCAAGTAAATCTGATGAGCAGGAAGGAGTTAAAAGCTATGATGGAGGTTATGGAAGATATGGCAATCAGTGAAAAAGAATTGAAGCTGCTTTTGAATTTTGTAAAAGACAATTTGCAGGAAGCACGCGACACAAAAGATGAAGAAAACCGTAATAAACGGATTGACCGGACATTGGAGCATATCCAGCAGTATCTGGAGGATTAAAAAAAAGACGGGCTTGCCACCGTCTTTTTTATTGATTATTTTAGGATATTTTTTGTAGCTTTTCGCTGTGTTCTGCTACTACTTTTTGTACAATATTCATGTTCATTTCGAGGGCCTCTAAATTTCCTACCCCATCAGCATATCTTTTGTAGGTGGATGTATAGCAAGCTTCTATGTTTTGGAGTCTTGGTAATACGTCATTTTCTAATATAATACTGGTTTGCTGTTGTTTTAGTTTTACTTCCCGGATTTCTTGTTTTACTTCTCTTAATTCCTGCCCCATGTTTTCCATACCTTTTTTTAAAGGTTCAATTTGTGTTTTTAAAAGATTAGACATTGCAAGTAACAATTCGTTGTCTGTCATATGTGTAGCTTCCTCCATTTGATAATATTATGCAGATAATCCGTTTTTGACTTAAGATATTTTTTGTAGCTTTTCGCTGTGCTCTGCTACTACTTTGTTTAGTATGTCCAGATTATTTTTGATGTCTTGTATTTCTGGAGTTGTTCTTTCATATCGTTTTGCGGCCGGTATGTAGTTTTCAGCTAATAGCTGTATTTTAGGTTCAATTTCGTTTTCGATGTAGATCCGGAAATCATTTAGGTCGTTCTGTACGGTTCTTATCTGTTCTTTGAGCGGTTGTAATTCATTTCTTAATGCTAGCAACAGTTCATTTTCTGTCATATGTGTAGCCCCCCTCCATAATTTTGTCCTTAATAATATCACACAGATATCCCTGCTGTCAATCTTGTCTTTGCTTCTTTTTTACCTGTTTTACATGCTCGCGCATAGCCTGTTTTGTATATATATTTAAGGCGTTGATTTTGTTTACAATGGTATCCACTTGTTCGGCGCTGAATTTTTGATCCTGGTAACTTTTAATTGTTTTGTTTAGAGAGCTATTATTAACTACAGGAGTTTTACAGCTTACTTTTAATTTTGCTCCTTGTGCAAAAACGATAAGGGATATAATATTATCTTTTTTTAGTTCAAGTGCTTTTTCCAGTGCTTTGATATGTCCATAGTTTTGCCGGATTGGATTTTGAAATTTGTACTTTTTCTTTCCCATATATTTTGTCCATTGCTGAGCAAATTCGCTTCCAGTAATTAGACCTTTATAATTTTTGGTTTCGATTGAAAAAATCCCATAATTAGATATAACAATGTGATCAATTTGTGCAGTTTCATTATCTCCTTTTTTAATCAAAACATTATTTATGACCCGGTATTGTTCTTTTGGCAGGCTGTCTAAAATCTTTGCTACTCGCTTTTCTCCCCAGTATCCTTTTATTTGTGGCGCATATATATCGCATAATTGGTCAGCAATATAAAGGATAATTAGGCAGATTACAATTACTGTCATAAATGTTGTCATAATAAGTCCTCCTCTTTTGTAAAATGATTATTTTATTCCTCGCGACTCGGCGCGAGCCCCCCCTGCCATATCAGTGTTGATTAAATGGTTAACATAACTGTTGAGACTTTTGAAGCCTTTACTTTTCCAGTGCTCTTCTATTACTGCTTTTTGGCCTTTTGGGAAATTGATACTTACCCTGTCGTAAGATTCTTTGTTGAATTTATTGTTATATTTTACTTTATCATATGACATAATTCTTTTATACACATTGTGTAATGTGTATAATCCTCCTTTCTAAACATTGTGTAATGTGCCGATAGTAAAACATTGCGCAATGTGTTACAATAGAGGTATCTTAATAAAGGATACCCTCCCGGGAAGTTCTTTCCCTGGTATCCCGTGCCCAAACAGTTGTTGTCGGTGCATCGGTAACCGTCATTAGTGCAATATAAACCGGGAAGGCGCAGTAATGAGAACGCATAAGCGTAGCAATGAGAGCGCCATCCCGATTATAAGAGTATTGCAAGTGTCCGCGCTGTTGTTGTGGGTGCATCGGTAACCCTCATAAAAAAATATCCAACTTTATCGTAACACAAACACAAGGATAAAGCAATCCAAACTATTGTTTTATCCCAAATATTCCTAAAAAAGGAAAGGGCAAGCAGCATGATAACTATGACAAGAGCAGAAGCTTTTAGTATTTTACATCGTATATACCCAGGACTGGTATTAGATGATTTTCGGACGGCTCGTGCAGGATATGACATTTATGTGTCACCGCAGTGTTCCGCATGGGTGTCCGATTTAGGAAACCGGCTTGAAATTAATGAGCGAAATGGGGCCATATCCTGGAATATTTCCTTACAAGATTTGGAGGAAAAAAACGATTATGTTGTGTTTAAACAGTTGGGTGGAAACGGAAGATTCCCGTTCACGATATCTGAATTAAGTGGTATTACTTTAATCGGTGAAAACTTTTGTTTTATCCCAAACCATGATGCATGGGAAAGCTGCTTGCAGTTTCCCACCAATGATTATATCATCTGTTTCTCAAATGACAAGACAAAGATAGAATCATCCTCATTTTGTCAGGGAAGGGAATAATTATGGCAGCAAATAAATATGAGACGCTGAAAATCCGTAAAGATTACCTGGACACTCTGTTATCTGAGATTAAGAGCGATATTACTTCCGCTGATGGAATTACCTTTAATCATGGCAAGTTATCTGCACTGTTATCTTTAGGCTTGATCTCATATGACGTATATAGCCAGGTTATAAATTCTGCGATGAATTCTGTCTTTGGTGAAGGATATACACTTAAGTTAACCACGGGTGAAGCCCCTTAACGGGGGCTTGCCCTTAAAAAATACTCAAGCGGTTCTTTTCCGGTTTCATCGGCAAACCGGTGAAAATGCTGTTACGTTGGGGCTCTCCCCTCACATCCAGAGACACGTCTGGATGTGGTACGTTGACAACCACATAAAGCAATCCAAACAAAAAGCAAGTAATAAAATTGCGCAAAAAAAAAGAAAACAAGAAGAAAAACTGCGCAAAAAAAGAAGAATAAAAAAAAGAAAAAAGGAGTAAAAAAGATGAAAGCACGTGTATTAGGGACAGAAAAAGTATCATATACCAGCCGTAAAACCAGCCTCCCCGTATCCGGGATATGCCTGTATATAGCCTACAAGGATCCATCCATAGTCGGTGAGGCCGTGGATAAAGTATTTATTTCAGACAACCTTGGCATCCGCCGTGATGCGGAAGCAGTCCAGCCCGGCATGACGGTGGAGCTGGACACAAATTTGAGGGGTGGTATATCTGGAGTAATGATTATTGATGATGGCACTGCGGGCAAGCCGGCAAAATAACCCCGCCCCGCCCATACTGCCCACCCACAAGCAATGCACTCCCCCTGCCCTCTCCTACCAAGGATGACAGGGGCCTTTTTTCCATCCCACCAGCCCCGCCCAGACGACGGGATAGCAAGCGCCACCCTACGCCCTCTCCAGGCCGGCCCCACCCCCTGCCAGGGAAGCAATTAATCTAGCCATTTCCCAAGGGGAAAGGGATTGATTAATTGCTTCCCGCTTAAGGATAGGTGAGTCAACATGATCCCCAGGCCTGGATTAATTTAAGCCTTTACCAGCAAAGTTAAGGACGCAACTCCCCACTTTTTTCCTTGTCCGCCCAGAAAAAGTCTGCTTACGCCGATAAATTAGGGCGGGACGTGGGAGCATCGCCGGGGGGCCCACGTCCACGGGAATACTGTTATGGGGTGCCACAACCTATGCTGGCGAATCCTGTCCTTGTGCGATCTATGTGTGGGCCTGGTCTGGGCATATTTCCCTTGGGTATAGTATTACCCAAGGGAAATATGTCGCAAGTCGCAGTTTTGCCAGTGTTTATCGGGCTTCCCGCCCTGCGACATGACCTTGTCGCATTTGTCGCAAGTCGCAAATTTGTCGCAGATTAAAAAAAACCGAAAAGCCACAAGGAATTATCCCATTCCCCAGCTTACCTTTCTCCCCCGCTTTTAACCAGTCCGCTTAGGGCCGCGAGGGGATACTTAAGGAGGCACCCCTTAAGCCTACCGGAGGGACAAAAGGCAAGCAGAGCGCGCAGCAGAGACGGGACGGCTCTGCGGAGAAAATTACAGACACTCCGTGGCTGTAATTTCCCCCATCCCATTCCCTCCCCCCTCCCTAAAAAAGACAGGAGAACTAACAAAACAGATAGCATAAGGACAAAAAAAAATGACAGAAGATGATGTAGAAGCCATGATGTTAAACAGGAAAGATACAGGCGTGGATACCGTAGACATGACAATTCTTGTCCTCGCGCTAACCTGTATGTTAACAGCAACAAACCTAAACGATTTAGAAAATTACTCGGCCAAGGCACAGACAATCATAAGCGTCATCCACCGCTTAAAACGTAATGAGATTATAGCATATTCCCAGAAACCGTCTTGACGAAAAAAAAATCAGAAATGAAAGGGCAAGCAACATGACAACCACCGCAACATTAACAGCCGGAAAACTATCCGGAAAGGTGATCCCCCAGGTAACGTCTGAGGAGGAAACCACCACTTTCCCACTCTTAAAGCCAACAGCCATGATAGCTGACAAGGACACCCAGTCCCGGAAATGGCAGATAACGATTAACAACCCAAAAGAAAAGGGCTTTACCCACGACAAGATAAACGAGACAATCCAGGCAAACTTTAAGTCGGTAATCTACTACTGCCTTGCCGATGAAATTGGCGAGAGCGGCACCTACCACACCCACATTTTCCTTTGTGGCCGTTCCGGTATCCGCTTTAGCACCATCAAGAAGAAATTTGAAGGCGCTCATTTTGAGATGTGCAACGGCACAGCCCAGGAAAACAAAGAATACGTCTCCAAAACCGGCAAGTGGAAAAACCATGAAAAATCCGAAACCCGGGTAGAAGGAAGCTTTGAAGAGTATGGTGAGATGCCCATAGAGCGGAAAGGCCGTAAAAACAACATGGACGATGTCTACTCCATGATAAAGGATGGTTATAGTAACTTCCAAATATTGGAACAGATACCAGAAATGATGCTGTATATGGACAAGATCGAGGCGGCCCGTCAGAATATCGTATGGGAAAAATTTAGAGAACAGCCGCGAAAAGTAGAGGTAGTCTACATATATGGTGACACAGGGACAGGAAAAACGCGCTCGGTCGTAGAAAAATACGGGTACGCTAACATTTATCGAGTGACAGATTATTTACATCCCTTTGATGGTTACAAAGGGGAAGATGTAATTGTCTTTGAGGAATTCCGGACATCAATTAACATATCGGCAATGTTAAACTACACGGATATCCATCCTGTTGATTTACCCTGCCGCTATGTAAACCGGCCCGCCTGTTACACAAAAGTATATATCATTAGCAATATCTCCCTTCCGGAACAATATAAAAACGAAACAGAACGGGATATTGATGCGTTTTACCGTCGCATAAAGAAAATCCGCCACTTTACCTATGAAGGAATCCAGGAATACAAAATCAAGCGTATCGGAAGCGGCTTCCGGATTGTCTTAGACGGTGAATTTGTCCCATTTACAGCAGCGGAAGGGAGGAAAAACCATGTACATTGAATTAAACCAGAAGGAGCTGCTGCTCCTCTCCTATGGCTTAAACGGCTACATGGAGCAGCTGGAAGAGCGTATCAAAAGTACAAACTATTTTTTCCAACATTACCACGAGGAAACCCGTAAGCAGATATCAGAGGAAAATTTATCCCTGCTCCAGGCACAGATGATCCACGTTGATCATCTGCGAGAAAAGATACTTGCTTATTTATTTTGATAACGATATAATAATTGGGTAAACACAGTAAAACAAGCAATCAGGGAACGATACGCTAACTATTCGTAATTAACTATTCTTTCGCGAATAGTTAGACATCAGAAAGGATGCCCTATCTCATTCCATGAAACTTCAACGTCTTTTAAGTCTAACCCGCCAAGCCATCGATGCTTATCATATGATTTCTCCCGGCGATCATATTGCCCTGGGACTTTCCGGTGGAAAAGACAGTTTAACATTGCTTTATGCGCTGGCAAATCTCAAGCGGTTTTATCCAAACGCCTTTGAGCTGTCGGCAGTAACCGTGGATTTAGGTCTCGGCAATATGAATCTGGAGCTGGTTCGGGAGCTCTGTAAACAGCTATCGGTTCCCTATAAAATCATTCCCACAAAGATTGGGAAAATTCTTTTTGATGTCCGCCAGGAGTCAAATCCCTGCTCCTTATGTGCGAAAATGCGAAAAGGAGCTTTAAACCGGGCAGTGAAAGAATTAGGTTGTAATAAAGTTGCTTATGCCCACCACAAGGATGACTTGATTGAGACCATGATGCTTTCTATGCTGTACGAGGGGCGCTTTTATTCCTTCTCTCCCTACACCTATCTGGATCGGATGGAGCTGGCGGTGATTCGCCCTCTTATTTTTGTGTCTGAGGCAGAGGTGATTGGCTTCCGCAATAAATATCAGCTGCCAGTTTGTAAAAATCCCTGTCCCATGGATGGACACACGAAACGAGAATATGTAAAAGAATTATTAAAGAAATTAGAGTTAGAGAACCCCGGGGCAAAAAAGCAGCTGTTCCGGACAATTATCGAAGGAACGATCCCTGGCTGGCCGGAGCCAGACCGCTCTAAGCTTCCATAGAAAGAAGGTATTGATTTGAGTAATCTTCCATATCATGAACAAATTGATCGGGATAATATCCTGCATCTGCGCCAATTGATGCAGGCTCTCCCTCTCTTCTGCTCCCAGTTTTTCCGGGGGATCGAGCCCAGAACCTCATCCAGAACCAGGATTGCCTATGCTTATGACCTGAAGGTATTTTTTGAATTTTTAGTGAAGGAGCATCCGAAATTCCTGGGTATGGACATCCGGCAGTTTAAGCTTTCTCAGCTGGATGAGCTGCAGGTGGTAGATATTGAAGAATATATGGAGTATTTAAAGTACCGCTTTAATGACAAGAATCAGGAGATCATAAATAAGGAGCGGGGAATCGTCCGAAAAATCAGCGCTCTAAAGAGCTTTTATAATTATTTCTTCCGTTTAGAGGAGATCAAGACAAATCCGCTTGCCCTGGTTCAGCTTCCCAAGCTCCATGATAAAGAGATTATACGGCTGGAAATCGATGAAGTGGTTCATCTCCTGGATGAGGTGGAAGCCGGGGATAAGCTTACAGAAAAGCAAAAAGCATATCATGCAAAGACAAAGATCCGGGATCTCGCCCTTCTCACCCTTCTTTTAGGAACTGGAATCCGTGTTTCCGAATGTGTTGGCTTAAACCTCCGGGACATCGACTTTGACAGCGGTGGAATCCGCATCCATCGTAAGGGAGGGAAGGAAGTCACCGTCTATTTTGGCACAGAGGTGGAAGCGGCCCTTCGGGATTATCTGGATGAGAGAACGCTTATAATTCCTGAATCAGGCCACGAGGAGGCGCTGTTCCTCTCCCTTCAGAATAAACGGATCTCGGTCCGAAGCGTGGAAAATCTGGTTAAAAAATATGCGACACTGGTCACGCCTTTGAAAAAAATCACCCCTCATAAGCTGCGAAGCACCTATGGAACCAATCTATATCGGGAAACCGGAGATATTTATCTGGTAGCGGATGTTCTGGGGCACTCCGATGTGAATACCACGAAAAAGCACTACGCAGCACTGGAGGATCAGCGGCGGCGAAGCGCCCGCAATGCAGTCCAGCTTAGGGAAAAAGAATCAAAGGGTTCCAGTACTCCGCACTGAAAACCTTTGTGCAAATAAAAAGGAAAGGAAATTCGTTATGACTGAGCAAAACAAAACACAGGAAGTCAAGACGCAGGAGGTATTGTGGAAGGATCGGAAGCACTTTATGTGGTTTCCATGGTCATTCACAAAATATTACATTCAAAATGACAGGCTTATGCTGGAAAGCGGGCTCCTCCACACAACACTGGATGAAACCCTGTTATACCGCATCGTGGATTTAACCATGCGCCAGTCCTTTGCAGGAAAGCTTTTTAACACAGGGGATATCATCCTCAAAGCTAAGGTGGACACCTCCTCTGAGATCGTGCTCCACAATATCTCCAACCCCAAAAAGGTCCGCCTCCTAATCTCTGAGCTAGTAGAGGAAAGCAGGCAAAGCCGCAATGTAGTCGGAAAGGAATTTTACAGCGGGCAAGGTCATGATCACATCTGCGACCATGGCCATGGGGATGATTACGATGGAGATTATGAGGATGAGCTGTCATGACGGCAGAAGGATCACGGATATCACTGATAGTAGACAACCATCAGATAATTCCCTGTATGGATGGTATCGCCCTTCAGCTGATTAATCCGCTTTAGCTCCTCTACATACCCCTGGATATCCATGGGGCTTCTATCGGCATAGCGGGAAGCGATGCTCCACAGGCTGTCCCCGTTTTCCACCTGAATACTGGTGTAGCGGGGGCTGGGCCTGGCAACTTTCTCTTGGCCATCCTCCTCCTCCCTGCCTTGAGCACTATTCAGAATCCTGTCTTGCACGCTACTCTGAATTATCTCCTTCTCCCCTTGTGTCTCTCTCTCCCATATTCCTCCGGAGATCTGAAAGGTGTCGGCAAAGGCATTTATCATATCGTTCCCGGTGTGAATGCTAAACAATACCACTGCCGCGATAGCCAAACATATGTTCTTGCACACCTGTAAACGGCGCAAACGGCGCTGCTCTTCTGCCTTCTGTTCCCGTGCTAATATGATGGTAATGGCATTGGCCAGCTTATTCCCCTCATCCTCTCTCCTGCATTCCCTGCCATCCCCGTCTCTGGCGCTTACAATCCCTCTCTGAACACGCTCTGTCATATAGCTCCTCCCCCTTCCCAGTGTAGACCGCTTGTGTTTACAAATAATCATTTCGAACATTTGTTCTGAATTAATCCCATAATACCATTCGAACATATGTTTGTCAATAGTGACTTTCCCTTTTTCGAACAAAAGTTTGTTTTTTATTTGCAATTTCCTGGAATCTGTGTTATCATTATGGTAACTTTTAAAGCTAGTGTCTTGACTGGGTTATATCTGGCAAAACTAGGATTCAGGATACTTCAGAATATTCCGAATAATCCACGGAGGGTTTATATGTCACAGGAAAGAATTTCTGCCAAGCAGCAGGAAATTTTAGAATATGTTAAGGAAGCGATTTTAAAGAAAGGATTTCCGCCTACCGTCCGCGAGATCTGCGAGGCGGTTCATCTAAAGTCCACCTCATCGGTTCACTCTCACCTGGAAACCCTGGAGGAGAGAGGCTATATCCGCCGGGATCCTGCTAAGAACCGGTCCATCGAAATCCTGGACGACTGTTTTAACCTGACCCGCCGGGAGCTGGTTAATGTTCCCCTGGTAGGCGCGGTAGCTGCCGGTCAGCCCATCCTGGCTCAGGAGAATATCGAAAATTATTTCCCCATCCCGGCTGAGATGCTCCCCAACCAGGAGACCTTTATGCTGCGGGTAAAGGGGGAAAGCATGATTAATGCAGGGATCTGCGATGGCGACCACATCATCGTAGCCAGACAGGAGAATGCAGAGAATGGCGATATTGTAGTGGCTCTGCTAGAGGATTCCGCCACAGTGAAGCGGTTTTATAAGGAGAGTCATCAGATTCGCCTTCAGCCGGAGAATGACTCCATGGAGCCCATTTACTCCACAGATGTCCATATTCTCGGGAAGGTCATTGGTTTAATCCGCTTAATGTAATGCAGCCAAATGTAATGATACCAGGGTCAAAAGACCTTTTGACCCCAACATCATGTAATACAGACAAAAAGCCAATTCCACACCGTTAAATCACGGTATAGAATTGGCTTTTAAATTACAGCTCGGTTATATCCACGATGGTCTTTCCATCTCTCCAGATCCGTTCCAGATCATAGAACAGCCGGTCTTCCTTGCAGAATACATGGACGATAATATCTTTATAGTCCATCAGGATCCAGTTGGCAGTCTGGTAGCCCTCGATCTGCTTTACCTCATATCCGGCCTTTCCCAGGGATTCCTCCACCTGATCCGCCATAGCCTTCACTTGATTTGGATTGCTGCCATTGGCGATGATAAAATAATCCGCCAGGACCGATATTTCCTGAATGTCAATAATCTGGATATTTTCACCCTTTTTCTCTTCCAGGGCGGCAAACGCCAGCTTTACCATTTCTTTCGAATGATTCATACGCTCCTCCTTAATTCTTGGGTAACTTCAGCACATTCTTCTGGTGCAATTCCTGATAGTATTCAAAAGCCTTTAAAGTGATCGGGTCAATGCTCCCTGACTTCCGATCCAGATATTCTATGGTGCCCTTTAAGATCTCGTACATGGTCTCATCCAGATCCTCATAGGCCAGGGAACGCATTCTGGGAAGATTCTCCGCCTTATTCCGTCTTGGCTCAATATAATCCGCAATATAAACGATTTTCTCCAGCAAGGTCATATCCGGCTTCCCTGTAGTGTGATAAAGGATGGCAGAAAGGATTTCCGGATCGCGGATCCCATACTTATGCTTCGCCAGCCACGCCCCATAATTTGCGTGGAGAACCGCCGGCGCCTCTTCCTCCTCCGGAGTGACAAGGATCCCATGCTTCTTACACTTTTTCAAGATAATATCGTCCGAATACCGCTTCCCGCAGTCATGGAGCAGTCCGGCCAGCTCCGCCTGCTCCAGGTCGCACCCAAAGCGCATGGCCAGACTCATGCAGGTAAAGGAGACGCTTAAGGAATGCTCATAGCGCATGGGATCCAGCTTCGTCTCCAGGTTCTTCCGATAAGATAAAATTAAATTATATGCTTCTGTCATGCTTCCATCCCTTCTATCCCTGGCGCAGACGGGCAAGAAGCTCCCCCGTCTGAATTACTATCTTGATACAGCCCATGCTCGCAAATATACTCCCAGACCGCCCGGGGAACATAGGCTTCTGCTGATTTCCCTTCTCCCGTCAGCCTTCGTATCTCCTCGGAAGACACATCCATCTCAGGGCTGTGAAGCTGGTAAATCCGGGCCTGATATTTCCTGGTGAGATACTGGATCTGCTGAGCCAGGCTGGGATGGTCCGGATCGTATTCCCGGCATGCCGCAAGAATAGCCGTATTTGCCATAATCTGTTCCGGGTGATACCACTGCTCGATCTCGTACAGGGAATCTGCGCCCAGGATAAAGTAAAATTCGTGCTCTGGATAAGCCTCCTGCAAAAGCGCCAGGGTCTGTGCTGTATAGGTATTGCCCGGGCGGCGGATCTCAAAATCAGAGAAAATCAGGCCATCCTCATGGGCCAGAGCCAGCTTTACCATATCGCACCGCGTATCCGCCTCTGAGACCCTGTGATCCCTTTTATGAGGCGGCTGCCCGGAGGGCATGTACCAGATCTGGCTCAAATTATATTCTGTTTTCGCCTGCCTGCCGATTAGCAGATGGCCCTTGTGGATGGGATCAAAGGTTCCCCCCATAATTCCAATTCTGGCCATGTATGATCCTCTCCTAACTCCTTAAGGAAGCTTAATTTTCCGCTTCGCCTCATCCCTTGCCGGGCGGTAAAGAACGATCCTTCTCCCGATTACCTGCACCAGCTGGGAGCGGGTCCGCTCAGCCAGCATCTCCCCCACAGACCCTCCCTCATCCAGGCAATTCTTCAAAACCGTAATTTTCACTAGCTCCCTGGCGTCCAATGCCTCATTCACAGCCTCTGTGATCTCCGGCGTCAGGCCGGATTTCCCGATCTGGAAGATAGGCTCCAGATTCATCGCCAATCCCTTTAAATAGGATCTTTGCTTGCTTGTCATTGTCTTGCTCCTTCCCGCAGCCAGAGGCTGCGGCCTTCTCTGTATTCAATCTCCCGCATCACTTATAGTAATCGAAGGCCAGTCCATACATGCGGACCGTGTCCCCCTCCTGAATCCCTGCCTGCTCCAGTTGCTCCAGCACTCCATTCTCCTTTAAAAAACGCTGGAAGAACTCAAAGCCCTTTTCAGACTCCAGGTTCGTATATCCTAACATCTTTTCGATCCGCGGGCCTTCCACCACATATATGCCCTCCTCTGTTTTCTCCACCGTATAGGGAAGATTCGGATCCGTCTGGATAGAGGACAGGTCAAACTCCCTCTGAAACATCAAAGGCTCCGGGGCCGCTGTTTTTAACAACTCATTTACATAGGATAAAAGCTCCTTCACCCCCTGGCCGCTTACAGCTGAGATGGGGAATACCTGGATATTCTCCGGCTCAAATTCCCTTTTCAGCTTCTCAACAGGGTCCGGATGCTCCTCATCCACATAGATGGCGTCGATTTTATTAGCTGCAATCACCTGGGGCTTCTGGGATAAGGAGGGCTCGTAGGCCGCCAGCTCCTGATTAATGGCGCGGATATCCTGGATGGGATCCCTCCCCTCTGTGGAGGCCGCGTCCACCATATGGATCAGCACCCTGGTCCGCTCAATGTGGCGCAGGAAATCATGGCCCAGCCCCACACCCTGGGAAGCGCCCTCAATCAGTCCCGGAATATCCGCCATCACAAAGCCAACCCCGTCCCCCAGCTCCACCACGCCCAGATGGGGATTCAAGGTAGTAAAATGATAATTGGCAATCTTAGGCCTGGCATTGCTCACACGGGAAAGAAGGGTGGACTTTCCTACATTTGGGAATCCCACCAGCCCCACGTCTGCGATCACCTTCAGCTCCAGCTGGACCCAAAGCTCCTGGGAAGGCTGCCCTGGCTGGGCATACTTTGGCGCCTGCATGGTGGAGGTGGCAAAATGCATATTCCCCAGGCCGCCCTTCCCGCCCTTCAGGATGACCTCCCGCCGGTTCTCACCAGACATATCGGCGATTACCTTTCCGCTGTCAAAATCCCGGATCACCGTGCCCTCAGGCACCTTGATCACCAGATCCTCTCCATCTGCCCCATGGCACCGGCGCTTTCCGCCTTCCTTGCCGCTGCCGGCCACATACTTTCTCACATGGCGGAAATCAGAGAGCGTATTTAAGCCATCCTCCACCTGGAAGATGATATCCCCGCCCCTGCCGCCGTCCCCGCCGTCCGGCCCGCCTGCAGGTACATATAATTCACGCCGGAAGGAAACATGGCCGTCCCCGCCTTTCCCCGACTTGATAAAAACTTTGGCTCTGTCACAAAACACCCTGCGCACCACACCTTTCTGCACGTATCATTCAAGAAGGGCTCCATACTATAAGTATGAAGCCCTGTCCGGTTCATTATTCATTGATCACTCTGGGATAAACAGAAACCTGCTTCTTGTCTCTGCCCTTCCGCTCAAACCTTACCACGCCGTCAACCAGGGCGAACAGGGTGTCGTCCCCGCCTCTTCCCACGTTGTTGCCAGGATGGATCTTGGTTCCTCTCTGACGATACAGGACATTCCCTGCCAGAACGAACTGTCCGTCCGCCCTCTTCGCCCCAAGACGCTTTGCCTCAGAATCACGGCCATTCTTGGTGGAACCAACACCTTTCTTATGCGCAAATAACTGAAGGTTCATGCTAAACATCTCTTACACCTCCTTAACTTCAATCGCAATGTATTCATTTCCATAGGACTCCTGAATCTGAGTCAGCCCCAGCACAAGGGAATCCATCAAAAGCCTCGACTCCCTGCTGACCTCCCCGGTGAAGTGAAAGGAAAATCCGCCGCTCTCCTCATCCACCTCCCCGCGAAAGGGATCATGGGTGAAGCTTTCCACGGAATTCGCCATGTTCAGCGTCAGAGCGGAGACTGCGGCGCAGATAATGTCGCGCCCCTCCGCATCAAACCCTGCATGGCCTCTGCACTCCAGACCAGTGGTCTGCTTATGGGAATCCTGAAATACGGTAACACAAATCATAATTAAGCGTTGATTGATTCAATCTTCACTTCTGTGAAAAGCTGTCTGTGGCCGTTCTTCTTGTGGTATCCGGTTTTTCTCTTATACTTGTAGACAATCACCTTCTTGCTCTTGCCTTCCTTTACCACGGACGCAGTGACCGTCGCTCCCTCTACGGTGGGGCAGCCTACTGTCAACTCCCCGTTGCTTACAGCCAATACCTGATCGAAGGTAACGGTTTCGCCAGCTTCCACGCCCAGCTTTTCTACCTTAATGATATCGCCCTCAGCTACCTTGTACTGCTTTCCGCCTGTTGCAATAATCGCGTACATTCTTAAGGACCTCCTATTATCATTACTCGCCAATTTCGGTGTCTGCACTGCAGCTCTTTTTTGTCCTGCTGCTTAAGCAATCAGCCGGTACTATAACCTCATTGTGCGGCATACCTGTGTATCATAGCATGGCTGGATTTTATTGTCAACCTTTTTTACTTATTTTCGACGATTTTATTTATTCTTCCATGCCTGCTTCGCCTGGGCGAAGGCGCGGATGATGCTCACCGCCCCGTCATGGCCCACAGCACTGCTGTTGACGCACAGATCATATCCCTTGGCGTCCCCCCACTTCTTGCTGGAATAATAATTATAATAGCTGGCCCGCTTCTTATCCGTCTTGATCATGATGTCCTTTGCCTTGGCGTCATTCACATCATACAGCTCCTTCAGATAAGCGATCTTATCCTTCTCATCCCCGGATATAAAAACAGTGACGGTATTGGGATAGTCTGCCAGCGCATAGTCCGCACACCGTCCCACAATCACACAGGACTCCTCCGCCGCCAGCTTCTTAATGGTGTCAAACTGGGCCAGAAATACCTTGTGGTTAATGGGCATATCCATATAGGCGGAGGAATTATAGCCCATAGAATAGGTATCCATCACAAGAGAATAGAGAAAGCTGCTGGTGGGCTTCTCATCATGGGTTTCAAAAAGCTCCTCGCACAGCCCGCTGTGCTTCGCTGCCAAGGATAATAGCTCCTTATCGTAACACTTTACCCCTAATTCCTCTGCCAGCTTCATGCCGATCTTGCGGCCTGCGCTTCCGCATTGACGTCCGATAGTAATCACCAAATTTCCGTTCATATCCATGTCTCCTTTCCGGAATCTGACTTCATCATCCCTATCCCAGTGCATTCTCTGGATTAACACTATTATACTATAAATTTCCAGAAAAGTACATCTTTTTATTTTCTCCTCAGTGTCTCAAGGAGATGTTCAAAATATTCTGGCAGAGGAGCCGTAAATTCCATATAATTTCCAGTACGGGGATGGCGAAAGCCTAAAACGCCTGCGTGAAGCGTCTGGCCCTGGAGCACCGGAAAAGGGCACCTCTCCGGCCCGTAAACCCGATCCCCCGCCAGGGGATGATGGAGCGAAGCCAGATGGACCCGGATCTGATGGGTGCGCCCAGTCTCCAGGCGGCACTCAATCCAGGTAAATTGAGGGAAGCGCTCCAGCACCTTCACATGGGTGACGGCCCGCTTTCCGTTTTTTTCATTAATGCTCATCTTCTTCCGATCCGTAGGATGGCGGCCGATGGGAGCGTCGATTAACAGCTCCTCCTCCTTCACCACGCCGTGGACGATGGCCTGATAGCGTCTGGTAACAGAATGCTCCTTCAGCTGAGCGGCGATGGCCTGATGGGCCATATCATTCTTACAGGCAATAAGGACGCCGGTGGTATCCATGTCAATCCGATGGACGATACCAGGCCGCAGCACGCCGTTAATGCCGGATAAGCCTTCCCGGCAATGGTACATCAGCCCATTGACCAAGGTGCCCCTTAAATGGCCTGCTGCAGGGTGTACCACCATCCCCTTGGGCTTATTGACCAGAATCACATCCTCGTCCTCATACAGGATGTCTAAGGGGATGGGCTCCGCCAGAATCTCCGGCTCCACTGCCTCCGGGATATGGCAGCAGATGGTCTCTCCCTCCCTGACCTGGTAGCTGCTTTTCACCTGCTTCCCCTCTACAAGCACCTCACCGGATTTTAAAAGCTTCTGCAGGAAGGAGCGGGAAAGCTGGTTCATGCAGCCAGCCAGATACCGGTCAATCCGTGTGTCCCCATCCTCCTCCGATACCACAAACTGGCAGATCAGTTCCCCCTGTTTTTCTTCCAATGGAACACCTCCAGCTCCTCATCCTTATAATACCACAAGGTCAGCAAAACCATGAGAAAGGCAGCCACCGTAACATAGCAGTCCGCCACATTAAATATGGGAAAGTCAATAAGGCAAAAATAAAAAAAGTCCACCACATACTGCTGGCTCACCCGATCTGCCATATTACCCAGGGCGCCGGATAAGAGAAGGACCATGCATATTCCCAGGGGAAGATACCTCTTTGTAAAAGGCATCCGGCAGAGAGCATAAAGGACCAGGATAAAAACAGCGGCTGCCACCGCAAAAAAGAAGATCTGCTGTCCCTGAAGCATGCCAAAGGCCGCCCCCCGGTTCTCCAGGTAGCGCAGCTCGAAAACCCCCGGGATCAGTACGATCTCCGGCTGATCCTTTAAATGTGCCACAGCCAGCCCCTTAGTCCACTGGTCCAGCCAGATGAGAAGGGCTGTGCTCAGGAAAAAGGCCAGGAATCCCATGGCCTTATAGTTCGGTTGATTTAATTTTTGTTCCATAAATACGGTCTCACTTCCATGGTTCTTATTATGCACATTAACGCAAAATCCAATCCAGCCCGTAAAGCATTTCCTCCCGGCTGACCGTGGAATCCACAAATGCCCTTCCAAGCTCCTTCAGGAGAATAAACTTAATCTTCCCGCTCTCCATCTTCTTATCGTGCTTTACCGCCTCTAAAACCTCCTCACGGTCAATTCCCTCCACGGTCAGAGGCATACCGAAGGACTCCATCACACGGGTAAGCCCTGTAAGCTCCTCCCTTGAAAGATATCCCCGGAGCACAGAGATTTGGCAGGCAGCCAAGGATCCCACTGCCACGCAGTGCCCGTGGGGCATGGAAAAGCATTTCAGCTTCTCGATGGCATGGCCCAGGGTATGTCCGAAGTTTAAAAGAGCCCGCTCTCCCTTTTCCTTGGGATCCTGCTCCACCACAGTTCCTTTGATTTGATTGCTCCGGAGGATCATCTGCTTGCAGACCGTATCATCCCGGTCCATAATCCTTTCCGCCTGATCCGCCAGCCAGAGATAGTACGCCTTATCCTTAATAAGGCCATGCTTTACCACCTCGCCCATACCGGAGATAAATTGCTCCCGGGGCAGGGTCGCCAGGGTCTTTACATTAGTATAAACCAGGCTGGGCATGTGGAATGCGCCCACCATGTTCTTATAGGCGTCAAAATCCACCCCGGTTTTCCCTCCAATGCTGGAATCCACCTGGGATAACAGTGTGGTGGGGATCTGGATAAAGGAGATTCCCCGCAGATAGGTGGCGGCGGCAAAGCCGCAGAGATCCCCGGTCACCCCTCCGCCTAAGGCAGCCAGCATATCGCTCCGGTCATATCCCTTCTGAATCAGCACCTGGTATAATTCTCTCACTGTGTCCAGGTTCTTCTGCTCCTCCCCCTGGGGAAACACGAAAGCATCCACCTGGCAAAATACCTGGGACAGCCGGGCCTGCACCTCCTTAAGGTAAAGCCCGGCCACATTGGAATCGGTTACAATGCAAAGCTTCCTTCTGGATCCCTTCAGTCCTGCCACCTCATCGGCTAATCCGTCAAAGGACGGAGCGATTAGAATGTTATAAATTGGTTTTCCATCAAAGTGTATTTCCAGGCAATCCATCCTGTCTTCCCTCCTGCTTTTCCATCCGCCCTAATCTGTGATACAAAACAAAGCAAACACTTTTCCACTGGGAAGAAAGCATTTGCTTTGCTGATCAATCACTTTCCTGCTTATAAACGGATATTTAATCCGGACACGCCATTGGTATTTATATTACCGCCGGACAGGAGATCCTGGAAATCACCGGACAGCTCCACCGACTGAGGCGTGGCGATAAAAATATAATTCGAAATCTTTTGTAAATTCCCCCCTATGGAATAGGTGGCCCCGGAGGTAAAGTCGATGATCCTCTGGGCGATCTCCGTATGTATTCCCTCCAGATTCAGCACAACTGCCTTTCCTGCAAGAAGATAATCACAGATCTCACTGGAGTCCTCCATGGAAGTAGGCTTAATCATGGTCACTTCCATCCCGCGCTTCATAGGGACGACTTTATTATTCCCTCTGCCGCCGGAAAAACGGGAACGGGAATCCTCCTCATACTCGTCCTCCTCATTCCTTCTGGAGAAAAAGCCTCCCCGCTTTGGTACCTCATCCTCAAATGTATCATCGTCATCTAAATAGTAATCGTCTTCCTCTTCTCCACTGAGACGCATGGAACTCATCAGCTTGCTTAAAAGACTCATATTACATTCTCTCCAATCTCAATCGTTAACGGGAACCGAAAATGCTCGTGCCCACACGAACCATGGTAGCGCCTTCTTCGATTGCCACTTCATAATCGCCGGACATTCCCATTGATAGAATATCCATATTAACATTATCAATGTTTTTACTTTTCATGTCAACACATAATTGAAATAATTTTTTAAAAACTTTTCGATTATTTTGGGAATTTTCGACAAAAGGCGCAATGGTCATAAGCCCGCAGATATGAATATGGGGAAAACGGCTGATCTGTAGCACTGCATCCAGGACCTCCTCCTCCATAAATCCATACTTGCTTTCCTCCCTGGCCACATTCACCTCCAGGAGGATATCTGCCCGCAGCTTTCTTTTCGCCGCCTCCTCTTCGATCTGCTCTGCCAGGCGGATGGAATCCACGGAGTGAATTAATACCGCTTTATCAATCACCTGCTTTACCTTATTTCTCTGGAGATGGCCGATCATATGCCAGCGGATATCCTCTGGCAGCACCGGCGCCTTCTCCTGGATCTCCTGGACCTTATTCTCCCCGAAATCCCGTATGCCGGCGTCATAGGCCTCCTGAAGCATGGCCGCCGGCTTCGTCTTGCTGACTGCAATCAGCGTCACCTCCCGCCGATCCCTTCCCGCTCTCTGGCAGGCTGCCTTTATCCGCTCCTCTACCTCAATTAACTGCTCCCGAATCATCGCTTCTCCCCCTTCGAATTCCTTTCTTCTCTTAGTAAATCAGCTTTCCTTCCTCCACTGTAGAGGCATCTAACACAATGTGGTCATAGACTGCAAGGCCGTACCGCATCCCCTTTTTCACTGTGTAATATTCCTCATTGGAGGCCAGCACCTCAATCTGCTTAAACACGGTATAGCCCTTATTAATATTATAAACGCCCAGCAGGGAAGCATTGGCTCCCAGCTGAAAACGGCCGTTCTGCTCTGCCGCCCTGGCTGTCTGGGAGGCGGCCTCATTGGTCTCCTCCTGAGTCCCGCCCTCCTCCTCCAGAAGAAGCTCCTCTGTGGCCGCGTGGGCGCTGTCTGGCTTAATCAGATAATCCCCTGTATTTAAATCCGGTATCTCACTTAAATCAATGTAATAATACTCCTCTGTGGAATAATAAATCGTGGCCGGCACAAAGATGGCCGAGGTTCCCTCCTCTGTATAGACCTCCTTCATAAATCCGGCAGTGGAGCTGTTCTCATCCCCGCCCCTGGCCAGATAGCCCATGGGAACCAGATGGAAATTCTTCTCTGTCACAGCGCTGACGGGAATTTTTAAGCCCGAAACCTGCTGTGACAAAATTTCAAAGTCAACATACCGCTCTGAAATAAAGTGTACCATGTATTTATTAAAATCCAGCTTCCCGTAAACCTTCTCATCGGCCCCGAGAAAGGTGGAAAAATCACCGCTGGAGGTCAGATCCGTCCCCTCAAATTTTACCTTTAAGGAGGTCTCCTCCCCGTATTTCTCCACATCCTCCGGGGCCATGGGAAAGACGATGGACCAGTTATCTGAGGTAATAATCTTATATACGGGTGAATCCTTGGGCACCTTCTTTCCGGAGATGGTGATGCTCCTGGAATAATTCGTCTTATTAAAGACCTCCTCTGAGATCTGAGACACATCCAGATCCTCATATGTATCGATGGCATAGGAGATCACCCCCGCCTCGTCTGCGCGGACCTGCTGGAAGTTAGCCCCGGCCTGGGCGATGAGCTCCTCCAGGCTGTCCAGTGCATGAAAATTCCCATATTCCAGCATCATAGCCTCCAGGGAATACTTGGCGTCATAAACGGTGCGGAAGTTTTCATCCTCAAAGGTGGTGGCAAAGGATGTTAATTGCCGCTTCAAATCCGAGAGGTTCTCCTCGCTCAAGGTCTGTCCGGCCTCCGGATGCTCTGCCATAAAGGTCTTCAGCACCCCGGTCTCGTCGATGGAATAGATGCTGGTCCCCACACTGGCCCGCTTTCCTTCCCGGATATAATAATTAATATCCCCTGCCCGGTCCGTGTATTTGGTAGTCTCATCCCGGAGGATGATCCCGGTATACCGCTTCTCATTTACGATACCGCCCTCCGCTACTTCATAAAACTGAACCTTATCCCGCTTTAAATAGGTGTAAACACTGAAACTCATATAGACAAAGATAATGGCAAAAATAATCATGCCTACATTCAGGTTTTTAGGCCGCTTGTATGGCACGATCTTCTTATTCTTTTTCTTCATGTTCTGACTGCCCATAAAAGCATTCCTTCCTCCTAAAGCTCCATTATAAAAGGAATACGGAAAAAAAGCAAGCTTATAAAAAAGAGCTGCTGGAAACTATCTTTCGCAGCAGCCCATTCTATGTATGATTATAAAGAAATAATCACGTCATCCCTTATGCTGTCCGGAAGCTCATCTGCATCCAGAGAAACACTCAACACAAACGTCACATGATACTTCTCACCGATTTTTTCCAAATTTTCGATGGTCTGAGAGATGTCCTCACCCTCAAGGCCTGCCAGCTTTAAGAAGCTGTCTAAAAACATAATCTCCAGGTCGTGATCCTGGGAAATAATACCACAGATAAAACCAATAAACGATTCGCTGGAAGTCAGCGGAAACTCATTCACATTAATCAGGCGGATTTTGTTGCTCAGCTCGTACATGTGCTTGGAGCTCTTATCCAGATAAACGATGGAACCCTTGGCTGTCTTGATTGCCCCATTGGCCTTTTCTAACAGATGCTTTGTCTTTCCCTTTCCCTTTCTTCCTGCTATAATCTGAACCATAGTAATCTCCTCCTTCGGTTTATTTCCTATCCCCAGGCAGCTTGCCGCGGGGCTTTGACTAAGTTGTATAAAATGTCAATTAATTATAAAACAATTATAGTATAACTATCCAAAAAACGCAACGGCTAATTGACTATTTTCTGAATTATTTCTGTCATGTTATCATAAAGCCCCGGACGGCTCTCCGCCTTCAGCACCACAGAGATATATTCCTTCTCCGCCCCATCCCGGCTTGCCATAATCAGACAATAGCCGGCAGCGCTGGTGGTTCCCGTCTTTCCGCCGAATACAGTCAGCCCCTCCGGCGTGGGCCGTTCCCCGGTCATAAACCAGTTGCCGCCCTTCCACTCCTTTGAAACCGCCTCGCCGGCGGCATTGGTGTAGTTTGCCGTGTAGGCCGTGGTCCCGGTCACCTGGCGGAACTGGGGATACTTTAAGGCTTCATTAAAGATCAGGTACAAATCATAGGCAGTGGTATAGTGCTCCGGATCCGTCAGGCCGTGGGGATTCATAAAATGAGTGCCTGTGGCCCCTAAGGCCTTTGCCTCCTGGTTCATCATCTGGGCAAAGTCTTCGATGCTTCCGGCCATGTGGACGGCAATGGCCGCCCCGGCGTCATTCCCTGAGGGAAGCATCAGGCCGTAGAGCAGCTGCTCTAAGGTAAGGGTGTCCCCGGGCTTAATATGGCACAGGGTAGCCCCTGGCTCTGTGATCACAGCCTCCTCCGTAACCGTTACCACATCCTCCAGATTCCCGTATTTAATGGCCACAAGGGCAGTCATCACCTTAGTAATGCTGGCCGGATACAGACGCTCAAAGGCATTCTTCCCAAAGATCACCTGCTTGTCAAAGCAGTCAAATACAGCAGCCGCCTCTGCGCTGACCCCCGCTTCATCCCAGGACTGATCCGGGGAAAGGACGCACAGCTCATGGGCAAATCCGGACGCGCGCCCACCTGCCTCCTCCTTAGGTGGCAGGGAAAAGCTCTGACTGCTCCACTCATAGGGCTGCTCCAGGCTCCCCGCCCCACAGCCAGTAGCCAGAAGGAGGAGGGAAAAGGCACAGCCCATCCATAGTTTTTTCATAAATCGGATCATCGTTCTAAGCTTCTCCCTCTAACGGTACATCTCCCGCCACTCTAAATCTCCCCGATCCAGGGCCTTGATCAGCAGCTCTGCTGTGGCCAGGTTGGTGGCCAGAGGGATATTATAGGTGTCGCAGAGCCGCACTGCATTATTCACATCCGGCTCGTGAACCTTGGAGGTCAGAGGATCCCGGAGAAAGACCACCAGGTCGATCTCATTATGCTCGATCTGGGCGGCCAATTGCTGCTCGCCTCCCAGATGGCCTGCCAGGTACTTGTGAACATTCAGGTTCGCTACCTCCTCGATCAGGCGTCCGGTAGTGCCGGTTGCATAGAGCTCGTGCTTGCTTAAAATTCCTCTGTATGCGATACAGAAATTCTGCATCAATTTCTTCTTTGCGTCATGTGCAATCAGTCCGATATTCATTCAGGTACTCCTCCTTAACTGTGAGTGATTTTTCTCTGTAGTCCGACATTTAAAACAATCCCTATCCCCAGGTAAATGCTGAGGAGAGAGCTTACACCGTAACTGATAAAGGGAAGGGTCAGGCCGGTATTGGGGAACAGCTTGGTGGCAACCGCGATATTGGAAAAGCTCTGGAAGCCCACCAAGGCCGCCATTCCAGTACACAATATCTTGCCGCTTACATCCTTTGCCTTTCTGGCCATCCATAAACATTCGTATATAACGAGTAAAAACAATCCAAGCACCAGCATACTCCCCACAAATCCCAGCTCCTCCCCGATAATCGCAAAGATAAAATCCGTGGACTCCTCTGAGAGGAAGTTGCCATTTTTTACAGAGGCAATGGTGGTATTATTCAGTCCCTTTCCCCAGAGCTGGCCGGAGCCTATGGCCATAACGGAATTATCCTGCTGAAGATTATTATCCTGATATTTGGCAGGATTGATAAAGCTTAATATCCGCTGGGCCTGGTATCCACGAAGGAAGGGCACCATCTCATATTGCAGAAGATAGATAAAAAGACCGGCTAAGGGCGCGATCACAGCAGCAATGCCTAAAATCCACTTGTAGCTTAAGCCTGCGACAAAAATCATAGCTGTGAACAGCATAATCAAAATCAGGCTGGTGGAAAGATTGGGCTCTGCTAAAATCAGGAAAACCGGCACTCCGAAAAGCACTGCGGCGCCTGCCAGGACAGGCATCTGATTAATCCGCTCCTGGTATTTATCAAAATACCAGGCAAAGAAGATGATCAGGCCAATCTTAGTAAACTCGGAGGGCTGGAGCTGGCCGATGACCGGCAGCACCACCCACCGGGTAGCGCCGCCCCGCAAAACCCCATTGATGAGAACCCATGCCAGAAGGCCCACACACCCTAAGTATACCATGGTGCCAAAGCGCAAAATCCGGTGGTAATCAATGAGGGAAAGCATCACTGCGGTGGAAAGCCCCACGCAGATTCCCATGATCTGGCGGGTGGCTCTGGTATCCTCCCCGCTGGAGGCGGCGCTCCGGATCACTAACACGCCGATACAGCTTAAAAGCAGCACATAAAGCACCAGCCGGAAATTAAAATTTCGTATCTTATACTCAAAAAGCATACTTAACAGATCCCCTTAGTCGGTATATCTAAAATCGGAAATGCAGCATACAGGGCAGTTCCCGGACGGTGCACGATCCGAAGCTCGATCCCCTCCCGGTCAATCACCATATATTTTGATATGGCATGGAGCATATCGTCCCTCATCCGGTCGATCAAATCCGGGGAACAGTCCACTTTATCTGTGACCAGCACCATCTTCAGCCTCTTTTTCGCCAGGCTGCCGGAATGGTTCCCCGATAATCTCATGAATACATTCCAAACCATCCGCTGTCCTCCTAAGCTCTTCTTAAGAGGCTGGACAGCCGCATCAGAAACCTGGGCTGAGTATCCAGGTTTAAAAACGGGATCTCCTCTCCCATGATCCGGCGGCAGATATTTAAGTAAGCCTGTCCGGCCATGGAGCCCATCCCCACCAAGGGCTCTCCCTGATTCGTGGAGATGACGATGGATTCGTCATCGGGAATCACCCCTGCCAGATTCACTGCAAGAATGTCCGTCACATCCTCCACGGACATCATGTCCCCCCGCTTTACCATGTCCATCCGGACACGGTTTATGATTAAATCGATCTCTCCCATCTCAGAGGCCTCCAAAAGGCCGATGATGCGATCCGCGTCCCGGATGGCGGACACCTCGGGGGTAGTCACCACCAGCGCCCGGTCCGCGCCTGCGATGGCATTCTGGAAGCCTCGCTCGATGCCGGCAGGACAGTCTAAGAGTATGTAGTCAAACTCATCCCGAAGGTCGTCCACCAGCTTGGTCATCTGCTCCGGGCTGACCGCGGTCTTGTCCCTTGTCTGGGCAGATGGAAGTAAATACAGGTTCGGATATCTTTTGTCTCTAATGAGGGCCTGCTTCATGCGGCAGTTTCCTTCCACAACGTCCACCAGATTATAGACTATCCGGTTCTCCAGCCCCATCACCACATCCAGGTTCCTGAGCCCGATATCTGTATCAATCAGGGCCGTCTTTTTCCCCAGTATGGCAAGGCCGGTTCCTACATTTGCAGAAGTCGTAGTCTTACCGACCCCTCCTTTTCCAGAAGTAATAACAATAACTTCACTCATAACGGTTATCCTCCTGCATAAAAATAGCTATTATATTATACTATATAAATAAGATTTTGACCAGCATTAATTAAAATTAAACATACTCAGCCAGCTTTTTTTTAAGGATTTTGTGCAGATCCCTCCATTCTCCAGGCTGGCAATCATGGGCCCGCGGCCCAGACGCTTATTCTTATCCCCCACCCGGTTTATGGCGCCGGCGATGCGGATCTGGGTGGGCGCCATGTCAAGAGCCACCACCACAGCCTCCTCATTCCCCGCCGCGCCTGCAAAAACCGAGCCCTTCAGCTCTCCCAGGATAATAATATTCCCCTTGGCGGTTACCCGGGCGCCGTGATGGACATCCCCGATGATTACTATGCTGGCCTCTGACTCCAAGCTGTCTCCCCGGTTCAAATCCCCCTTATAAAACTGCCCGGTCTGAGAGCTTAATTCCATCAGCTTTTCATTAAGCGCCTTCTCGCAGCGCCGTATCTGCTCTCCGTCCTGGTCGATTAAGCAAAGGATTTCCACCTGGGAGCTTCCCATGATGGCATTGACGATCTGGTATTCTTCCTCCGGGGTCAGGGGGCGGCCCTCCAGTGCCAGGGCCATCTGAACCGAGCCCCAGAACCTGGCGCTCTCCCGAAACTTCTTTTCAATATCCTGCAAAAGCTGCTCAAAGGGGACATGGGGGTCCAGATACACGCTCATGCCCGATTTATTTCCTTTTATTACAACGCTGCTGCCCATACAATCACCTCAGTTTTGTCAATGCATTCGTATCTTAATCTCCAATGGTTACATTGGAAATCTTCATCGCGCCGGCATCCATAATGTCGTCCACGCTGGTATATCCGTAGTACAGCTGGTACACGTTCTTTGCCACCTCGGCCGCGTTGGCGGAGGTGTATCCGTAGGGGATATTCACCGTAACGCAGATCTCCGGGTTGGTGTAAGGCCCGTAGGAGATGAAAAACGCATGGTTTCCACGGCTTTTTGACTCCTGGGCAGTTCCCGTCTTCCCGGCGATCTCCACAGGAAGATCCCTGAAAATCCTGGAGGCGGAGCCCTTCTCGATCACAGCCCGCATTCCCTGGGACACTGCATCCCAGGTAGTGCTCTGGATATTAATGTGGGAGCTGGCGATAGGGGTAAAGTCTTTGATTAAATTTCCGTCCGAGTCTGTCTCCTTATCCAGAAGGCTGAGCTCAAACACGGTTCCCCGGTTGGCCAGCGCGGCCACATACCGGGAAAGCTGGACATTGGTATAGCTGTTGGTGCCCTGTCCCATGGCGGAACGCTCCGGGTCAATGGTGGAGATCTCCGGGTCACGCTCCGAAATCTCCACGCCGGAGGCATGATCCAGCCCGAACATGGTGGCGTATTTCCGCAGGATGTCCAATCCCTTTTCTGTATTGTAGACCCCGTTTTCATCGGTGGATAAGCGGTGCGCCACCTCAGAGAAGAAGAAGTTGCAGGAATTCTGCAGTCCTCCCACCACATTTAAGGGGCCGTGATGGCCGGGGCTGATCCAGCACCGGATGGGCTGGGCGATCTCCTCATAAATACCTGTACAATTAATGGCGTCCTCCAGGCTGACCGCCCCCTCCTCCAGCCCGGCCACGGCTGTGATGGGCTTAAAGGTGGAGCCTGGCGCCTTCTGGGCCTGGGTTGCATTATTATAAAGAGGCTGGGATAAGTCATTTTGCAGCTTGGAAAAATAGGCGCTGTCCACGGTTCCGGACATCCGGTTATTATCATAGCTGGGGTAGGTGACCAATGCCCGCACCTCCCCGGTATTCACATCGGTGATCACGCAGGCGCCGCTGTAAGGGTCTAGTGCCAGCTGAGCCGGGGTAATCTGAATCTTTGAGATCTTATCCAGCAAAAACTGGTAGGCATACCCGTCCCCATTCCCCCGGAGTGCTGCGATCTGGTCCGGCTCCTCCTCTAAGATTCCCTGATCATACAAGGCCAGACAGAGCATCCTGCCGGTGATAACATTGTCATTGATCAGGAAACGGTAAATCCGCTTGGTAAACCGCACATCCTCTAAAAGCTGGGCCAGACAGTAGTCCACCAGCTGGTTATAGATGTCTCCGGCATTGGAGTAGCGGCTGTCCGCATTTAGCTTGGTGGTATCAATCCAGCTGCTGGATATCCCCTCGTAGAGGTAATCCCGCAGGCTGATCTCATCTGCCTTCCAGGCCAGGTAGGCCTCGCTGGAGGTATCGATCTTAGATTCATCGATGATGCCCACAGCAGAGGAGGACAGATAGGAATAGATATATACCATGTAATTTGCCAGATCCGGAGGCAGATCCTTAATGCTTGCGGCCTGATCGCTCATAAGCTCTGTCCGGATCCGGGCCATGATCTGCTCTCTGGAACGCTCAAAGGTGCTCTGTATCTCACGCTCCGTCTCCGAGGCGTCCTCCTGTGTAAATTCGCTTAAGGACAGCACGTTATTATTAATCAGCTGAAAGTAAGCGTCCTTAATGGGTATCATCAGCTTGGAGGAATCGGTGATTTCTTCATTGGGGTCATCCTCCGGCACCAGCTTGCTCACTAAAATACCGGCCAGCTGCCGTTCAATGAGGTGGTAGATTCCCTTCTGCAGGTCCGCATCCAAGGTCAGATAGATGTCGTGGCCGGCTGTGGAGGGCTTCTCCTCCTTGATCTCCCGGATCCGGCCCCGGTTATCCACATTCACCACCTGATAGCCCTTCTTTCCCTGAAGCGCCAGCTCCATGGAGGACTCGATTCCGATTAAGCCCACCAAATCGTTCAGGTCATAATCCGGGTTGGACTGCTGCAGCTCCTCCAGCCGCTCCTTCTGTACCTTTCCTGTATAGCCGAGAATGGCAGCGAAGTAAATGCTGTCATTATAAACCCGCACAGAGGACTCCTCTACATTCACCCCCTGAAGCTCAGCCATATTTTCCATGACCTCCACCACGGTCTCCTTGTCCACATAGGAGGAAACGGTGGTGGACAGGTATTTCTGGAAGGAAGTTAAGGACATGGTGTAGCGGATGTTTATAAGATCCAGCGCTGTCTTATCGTCCAGCATCATGGTATTCCCTTTTTCATCCTTTAATTCGTCCAGGCCATAGAGCTCCTTCCGCTGCTCGAACAGCTCCCTGGCCGTCACATCGGCCGGGTATTTGCCGAAATCCTTGTCGATCTCCTCAGAAAGCTCACTGATATTCCTCTTTCCGAACACATCCCGCAAAAATCCCAGGCGGCTGGTCTCGCTGTAGGAGGTGTAAAACATGTCTCCATTCTCATCCAGGCCCACTTCAAACTTTCCTTCGATATCTGCTCCGTGCTTTGTCAGAATGGTCACAAGACGCAGAAGCATCTGATTCATCTCCCCGCCGGTGCGGTAAGCGCCGGTGTCCTGTATGGTGACGGAATAGGCCAGCTCATTATAAGCCAGAAGCTTTCCGTTCCGATCGTAAATATTCCCTCTTGTGCCAGGGGTGTACAAAATCTCCTCTGTCTGTTGAATATAATTATTCAGCATATCCTCCCCGCGGACGATCTGCAGTTGAAACAGATGGACCGCCAGCACTGCAAACATGCCGGTAAAGGCGATGGCAAGGGCGAATAGTCTGGAATAAGCAACCTTGTGAAAAAAATCCTTCAGTACCTCACGTAAGTCATTAAACAATGGTAGTATCTCTCCTTTTTTCCAGCTCCTCCAATCTGCGGTTGGCAAACAAAAACAGCCGGTAGATAAACAGAGTGGTGGCAACACTGAAAATAATCTCCGGAACCATGATCTCGCGGAAATAGTAAAACAGATTCAGCTTTCCACGAATCAAAAACCGGAAAACATACATATACAGATTATAAGCAAATTCGCTGAGCACGCACAGGATCAGCGGCAGCGTAATATATTCTTCGTAGTAATACTGGGTGCATATCCCATTAAAATAGCCGATATAAACAAAGATCAGCATATAAAAGCCAAAGGGGCCGCTGTAAAAAAGATCCGAGAGAAGCCCTGCAAAAAGGCCATAAAGCATCCCGGCCTGGCTCCCGTGGATGAACCCAAAGGAGAAGGTGAGGATCAACAGCAGATTCGGCGCGGCTGATAAAAAGGGCAGCATGGGAAAGACGCAGGTCTGGACGGTGAAGGCCAGAACCATCAAAAGCAGGTTTGCAAATATCCGCTTCATGAGCCGGCCCCCTCTTCCCCGATGTCCTTGGTGCCGGTGATAATCAGCACCTCCTGGAGGCTGTCAAACTCTGCCACCGGGATGAGATAGCCGGACTTGGTCAGACGCTTGGGATCCACGGTGATGTCCGCCGCATAGCCGATGAGAATCCCGGGAAGGAACTTGGAGCTGATATTGGAGGTGATGATCTGATCCCCATCCTTCACATCCCCGTCCTTTGAGATATTGGTGATCCGGAGGCGGCCCTCCTGAAAGAGAGTCAGATCCCCGGCTACGATGCAGTCGTCCCCGGACTGGATAGCCATGGCGCTCACCCGGCTGGAATCGTCGATAATCGACCGGACCGTGGCGTAATTCGCCCCCACATCGGTGACGATTCCCACCAGGCCGCCTCCGGCGATAACATTATTATCCACCTCCACCCCGTCGGCGGAGCCTTTATTCACGCGGAAGACCTGGAACCAGTCGCCGGAATCCTTGGCGATGATCCTTGCCCCGATTTTCTCATAATTCATATAGTTCTGGTCCAGAGAATATAATTCCCGAAGCCGGGCCAGCTCAAACTGCTGGGACTGAAGACGGCTGTTCTCCTCTGTGAGCCGGGCAATCTCCTCCTTTAAGGCGGCATTCTCCGCCAGCGCGCTTTTCAGCTGGCTGTAATCCCGAAGCTCCTGGTAAATCCCCTTTCCCACAGCGTTCACCCCGGTCTGGAGGGGCACCAGTACATACCCCACCCCAGTCCGCACAGGATCCAGGATCCCATCCCGGATGGACGTAATTCCTATCAGCAGGATACAGAGAATCGTAAGCCCGATTAACAGATATTTGCTGGGTTTTGTTTCCATCTATAATATTCCTCGTTCCCGTAAGCTTATAAAAGTAGTATCTCCAATAATGATGTGATCTAACAGATAAATCCCAAGGGCCTCCCCGGCCTCCTTGACCCGCATGGTCAGAAGCTGGTCCTCATGGCTGGGTGTGGGGTCTCCGCTGGGATGGTTATGTACTAAAATCACGGTGACAGCCTGGCAGCGCAGGGCGGCAAGAAACACCTCCCTGGGAGAAAGCACGGAGGCATTCACCGTGCCCTTGGAGAGCAGCTCCTCCCGGATCAGCCTCTGCCTGGTGTCAAAAAACAGCGCCCGCACCTGTTCATGGTCTAAGTGGCGCATATCCTCCATGCAATACCCGGCGATAGCCTCCGGCTCCGTCATCACCGGGCTGGACCGCCTTGCGGCCCCCTTCCAGATCCTCCGGGACAGCTCCCCGATGCATAAAAGCTGGACCGCCTTTACCTGGCCCACGCCCTTTAATCCCATATAATCTGCCGATGAAAGATGCAAAAGCCCTAAAATACCCTTGTTTGGATAGTTTAAGGCTAGTATCTTCTGTGCCAGTTCCAGCGAGGTCGCTTCACGGGAGCCGGTCCGGATGATCACTGCCAAAAGCTCCGCATCCGTCAGCTGCTCCGGTCCCATAGCAAGACAGCGCTCGTAGGGGCGCTCTTCTGCCGGAATGTCCTTCATTTTTCTGCGTTCCTGATTAGTCTCCATAAAATCCCCTTATCCTACTCTCCAAGTACGTATCCGGGGCATATCTGTGCAGCTACAGCCAGCGGTAAATCAGGATGGACAGAGCCATACCGATGATACCGGCGATGGTAATCCGAATGGATAATCCAAAGGTGATCACCAGGATGCCGAGATTCAGCACAAGAGGTGTGTTCAGTCCGAAAGAGTCGCCGAAATTCAGCCAGGACAGGACAGGCAGGCTCTCGGTAAGGCTTCCGATAAAGCCGCCCAGGACTACCCCTGCCAGCAGCAGGATTAACAGCACCCAAACATTTTTTTCTCTCATGACATTCCCACTTTCCTTTATTCTACCATAACTTTTCAGATCTGTATATGTTTTGAAAAATATTTATAATTCTTTAAGGTTTTCCTCTAAAAGCCCGCTGGCCATTAATTTCTCCAAAGACATCATAACCCCAAGCTTTGCGTGATACCAGGTGAGGCCGCCCTGGAAGAAGACGGTGTAGGGGGGCTTGATGGGCCCGTCGGCGCTGAGCTCGATGGAGGAGCCCTGGACAAAGGCGCCGGCAGCCATAATCACCGGCGCGTCATAGCCCGGCATATCCCAGGGCTCCGGGGTGACAAAGCTGTCCACCGGCGCCGCCGCCTGGATGCCCTGGCAGAAGGCGATGACGCCCTTGGGATCCCCAAAGGTAATGGCCTGGATAATGTCATGGCGATCCTCCCCGGCAGAGGGGGTGACCGAAAAGCCCAGCCCTTCGTAGACAGAGGCGGCGAAGATGGCGCCCTTTAAGGCAGAGGCCACCACTGTGGGAGCCAGGAAAAGCCCCTGATAAAAGGCAGTATTTAACCCCAGGCTTGCCCCTACCTCCTTCCCCAGTCCAGGGGCGCTTAGGCGGTAGGACGCCCGGTCCACACGCTCCTTTTTCCCGGCAATATAGCCGCCGATGGGGGCTAAGCCGCCGCCGGGATTCTTGATCAGAGAGCCCACGATCATATCCGCCCCCAGATCCGTGGGCTCTATGGGCTCAACAAATTCCCCGTAGCAATTATCCACCATGCAGATAATGTCCGGGTTGATACGCTTTACAAAGGCGATGAGCTCCCCGATCTGCGCCACCGACAGGGTGGGGCGGGTCATGTAGCCCTTGGAGCGCTGGATGGTTACTAGCCGGGTCTGTGGCCGAATGGCCGCCCGGATTCCCTCATAGTCAAAGCCTCCGTCGGGAAGCAGATCTACCTGGCGGTAGGTGACGCCGTACTCCTTTAAGGAGCCGGCTGACTCCCGGATCCCGATCACCTCCTCCAGAGTGTCATAAGGCTTTCCCACCGGGGATAAAAGCTCATCCCCGGGACGCAAATTAGCGGAAAGTGCCACATGGAGGGCATGGGTCCCGCTGATAAGGTTGGGGCGCACCAGGGCTGCTTCTGTGTGGAACAGGCTGGCATACACCTCCTCCAGGGTGTCTCTTCCCAAATCATTATAGCCGTAGCCGGTGGTGGCTGCGAAATGGATATCGCTGACACGGTTATCCTGCATGGCCTTGATGACCTTCATCTGGTTGTACTCAGCGGTTTGATCCATGACCGCAAATCTTGGCCTTAAGCCCTCCTCTATCCTCTGGCAATAGTCCAGCACCTCCCGGCGGATCCCCATCTGGCAGTAAATCTCCCTTAGCTTCTTCGTGTTATGCATGATTTGTCCTGCTTTCGTTTCTTTTTATAATTTTGCATACTTCCCATAGATTGTCAATTTTTTTTCGTCGATCTCTTTCGCCCTATTCCAGGCTTTTTCCCATATCCTTTACCCTGGCTATGACATATTCTAACAGTCTTTCCCGGTCGTCGTCAAAATCCGGCAGGTTCAGCCATTCCACATCCCTCTCCCGCTTAAACCAGGTGAGCTGGCGCTTGGCAAAATGCCGGGTGTCCCGCTTTAAGATGGCGATAGCCTCCTCCAGGGTGCAGTCCCCGTTCAGATAATCCAGGATTTCCTTATAGCCAAGGCCCTGCATGGAGGTCATCCCCCGACGGATCCCCATTTCCTTTAAGCGCCGTACCTCCTCCACCAGGCCCTGCTCCACCATCTGATCCACCCGGCGGTCGATCTGCTTATAAAGCCGCTCCCTTGGGGTATGGATCACAAAGTAGCGGAAGGTATAGGGAGACTCCCTTTTTCGCTCCTGCTCATTGTGAAGGGAGATCTTTTCCCCGGTCTGCCGAAAATACTCCAGCGCCCGGATCACCCGCTTTACATTATGGCTGTGTATCCGTTCCGCAGATTCCGGATCCACCTGGGAAAGAAGCTGGTGGAGATACAGGGCCCCCTTTTCCTCTGCCAGCTCTTCCAGCTCCCGGCGGATGCCCTCCCCCTCCGGGTTTTCCTTAAAATCAATATCGTAGAGCAGGGCCTGGATATAGAATCCGGTTCCTCCTGTAAGGATCGGCAGCCTTCCCCGGGAATAAATATCCTTTAAGGCCTCCTTTCCCAGCTTCTGAAACATGGTTACATTAAATTCCTCATCCGGCTCCAGGATATCGATCAAATGATGGGGAACATGCTCCATCTCCTCCTGGGTGATCTTAGCGGATCCGATATCCATATGGCGGTAAACCTGCATGGAATCTGCGCTGATGATCTCCCCGTTGCAGGCCTTGGCCAGGCGGATGGAAAGGGTGGTTTTGCCCACTGCGGTGGGGCCGGTGAGAATGACTAAAGGCGGCTTTGCCATGGGACTCCTTTCTGTTATACGATCCGTTTAAACTTTTTCTCTAATTCATATTTGCTCATGGATATTATGGTGGGACGGCCATGGGGGCAGGCATATGGATTTTCCATGTCCAAAAGCTGGTCTATGAGGGCGTCCGCCTCGGCAAAGGTCATGGCATGGTTGCCCTTTACCGCCGCCTTGCAGGACATAGAGGCTACCTTTTCATAGATCAGGTCCGGATTCCCGGCCTGGGTGTCCTCGGAAAGGCTGTCCAGCATTTCTAACAGCAGCTCCCTTTTGGCAATGGAGAAAAGATTTGCGGGAACCCCCCGCACCGCGTATTCCCGGCCCCCAAAGTGCTCGATCTCAAAGCCGAGCCCCTGGAAATAGTCCATGTATTGCTTCATCAGCAGCTCCTCATTCATGCTCAGGGTGAGGATAATGGGAGGGCTGATCATCTGAGTGCCAAAGTCCCTGGTCTTTAAGGAGGCCATGGTTCGCTCAAACAGTACCTTCTCATGGGCTGCGTGCTGGTCAATGATGAAAAGCTGCTGATTATATTCCACCAGCCAGTAGGTGTCAAAGAGCTGGCCGATGAGGCGGTGCCTCTCCCGGGCTTTCTTCCCTAAAAATTTCTCATCAAACAGCTCCATCTGGGATGGCTCTGCCGGACGGCCCTGCCCGGAGGCCTCCGCCAGACTGCTTTGCCCGGAGGTCTCAGCTGCAGTCTTTTGTTCTGGCCTATCTGCTAAAACTTCCGGAGCGTCCGGTACTGTGCTGCCAGCGGCCGGGAAGGGTATGGGAGGATTGGTCCCGATGGAAGCCTGCTGGGACCGCAGGGGCGTCAGCTTCCGCTCTGCCCTGGCCTCTCTTTCAAAGCCCTCCTTTAAGAATCCATCCTCCGGCATGGAGGTGAGCTGCTTTAAGGTCTGCTCATAAAGGCCTATCCGCTTTTTCTCAAATGGCTCCGGGCTGGCAGCGCGGGCTCTCTCCCGTTCCCGCTCTGCCTCTCTTCTCTCTGTCCTCTGCGCCCTGGAGAGCTCTGCCTTAGGGATCAGCTCCCTGTGCGCCAGAGCCTGGCTGACGGCGTCCCGCAGCTTCACAAATACCCCTTCCCCGTCCCGAAAGCGCAGCTCCATCTTCGTGGGATGGACATTCACATCCAGGGTTTCCGGCTCCATGGTAATGTGAAGCATGACAAAGGGATACTTATGCTGCATCATAAAGGGCTTATAGGCCTCCTCAATCGCCTTGGCAATGATGCTGCTTTTTATATATCTTCCATTAATAAAATAATTTTCAAAATTCCGGTTATTCCTGGCGATCACCGGCTTTCCCACGAACCCAGTGACCCGGCCGTCCCCGATCACCTGATCCACCGGGAGAAGATTCGCCGCTATCTCCCGGCCGAAGATGGTATAAATCATGTCCTTTAAATTACTATTTCCAGAGGTGTGAAGCTTATTCTGGTTATTCTGGATAAACCGGATGGAGATATCCGGGTGGGACATGGCGATCTTCTCCACCAGTCCGGCCACATGGGCGCCCTCTGTGGCAGCTGTCTTTAAAAACTTCTTTCTGGCCGGAGTATTATAGAAAAGGTTCCTGGCGATAAAGGTGGTGCCCTCCGGCGCCCCCACCTCCTCCATGGATTTTTCCAGCCCGCCTTCGATCTGATACCGGAAGCCGGTGAGCTCGGCAGCGGTCTTGGTGATCAGCTCTACCTGGGAGACGGAGGCTATACTGGCCAGAGCCTCCCCCCGAAAGCCCAGGGATGAGATGGTAAATAAATCCTCCACCGACTGAATCTTGCTGGTGGCATGGCGCAAAAAGGCCATGGGGATCTCCTCCCCCGGGATCCCGCAGCCATTATCCGTCACCCGGATAAAGGAAATCCCCCCGTCCTTGATTTCCACCGTAATGGCAGTGGCCTTCGCGTCAATGGCATTCTCCAAAAGCTCCTTTACCACTGACATAGGGCGCTCCACCACCTCGCCGGCAGCGATTTTATTAATAGTATTTTGATCTAATACAGTGATATTTGCCATATGCTCCACCTAATTGACTGATTTTCCGCCAAGGCTCTGTCCGGTTCCGTCCCACCGGTTCTTTAGCTTGGTCTGGAGGCGGTACAGGGTATTTAAGGCGTCAATGGGCGTCATATGCCCCAGCTCCAGCTCTCCCAGCTCCCGGATAATGTCGTCGTCCTTTACCGTGTCAAAAAGAGACATCTGCTGCAGATCCACCTCATCCGGCTTTGCCACCGCCTTCCGCTGGGTCACCGTGGCGCTGGCCTCAGCCAGCTCCTTCGCCCGGGCGGTGATATCCGCCCCCCTTAGCTCCTCGGCAATCTCCTTAGACCGGAGAATCACCGAATCCGGCACTCCGGCCAACTTAGCCACCTGGATGCCGTAGCTCCGATCCGCCCCGCCCCGGATGATCTTCCTTAAGAAGACGATATCATCCCCCTGCTCCTTCACTGCAATGCAGTAATTATTCACCCCGCTTATGGTGCCCTCCAGCTCCGTCAGCTCGTGGTAATGGGTGGCAAAGAGGGTTTTCGCCCCTAAAAGCTTGGTATTGCTGATGTGCTCCACCACCGCCCAGGCGATGGACAGCCCGTCAAAGGTGCTGGTGCCCCGGCCGATCTCGTCTAATACCAGCAGGCTGTTTTTGGTGGCATTCCGGAGAATGTTAGCCACCTCTGTCATCTCCACCATAAAGGTGCTCTGGCCGCTGGCTAAGTCGTCCGAGGCCCCCACCCGGGTGAAAATCCGGTCGCAGATGCCGATATTGGCCTCCTCTGCCGGCACAAAGCTTCCAATCTGGGCCATCAGGACGATCAATGCCACCTGGCGCATATAGGTGGACTTTCCCGCCATATTGGGGCCGGTGATAATGGAGATCCGTTTTTTTCCATTGTCTAAGGTGGTGTCATTGGCCACAAACCGATCGTCCCGCATCATCTGCTCCACCACCGGATGGCGTCCGTTTTTGATCTGGATGCTCCCCTTTTCATTGATGGCGGGCTTTATGTAATTATGGCGGGTGGCAACCAGGGAGAGTGAGGCGAAGACATCGATGCCGGCTAATGCCTTAGCGGTCCTCTGGATCCTTAAAACCTCCGCGGCTATAGCGTCCCTCACCTGGCAGAACAGCTCGTATTCCAGGGAAACCAGCCGTTCCTCCGCCCCCATGATAATGTCCTCCAGCTCCTTCAGCTCATCGGTGGTAAACCGCTCCCCATTTACCAATGTCTGCTTCCGCACAAAATAATCCGGCACCTGGTTCTTAAAGGAATTACTCACCTCAAAGTAGTAGCCGAATACCTTATTAAACTTGATTTTCAGTGTTTTGATCCCGGTCTTTTCCTTCTCCCTGGCCTCCAGCTGGGCCAGCCAGGTTTTCCCCTCTGTCTTTGCCTGGCGCAGCTTATCCGCCTCCTCATGGAAGCCGTCCTTGATGATGCCCCCGTCCCGCACGGATATGGGAGGCTCGTCCAGGATGGCCCGCTCCACCAGCTCCTTTAAGTCGGTTAAGGGATCTAGCTCCTCCTCATACTGCCTCAGCATCTGGCTGTGGAATTCCTTTAAGATATCCTTAATAAAAGGGATCATGGAAAGGGAGTTCTTAAAGGCTAACAGATCCCTGGGATTCGCCGTCTTGTAGCTGATACGGCCGATAAGGCGCTCTAAATCATAGACCGGATTTAAGTATTCGCAGATCTCCTCCCTGGAGATATAGTTCATGTTAAATTCCTGAACCGCCTCCTGGCGCTCTAAAATCTCCTCCCGGTGAATCAGGGGCTGCTCGATGTAGCTGCGCAAAAGCCTTGCCCCCATGGCGGTCTTTGTCTTATCCAGCACCCACAGAAGGGTTCCCCGCTTCTGCTTTTCCCGAAGGGTCTCCACCAGCTCCAGATTCCTTCTGGTGGAGGTGTCGATGACCATGTACTGCCCTACCTGATAGGGGGTGATGGTGGTCAGATGCTCCAGGGTGCTTTTCTGCGTCTCATAAAGGTACTGCATCACGCACCCGGCGGCGATCACCCCTGCGTCGTAATCCGCCAGCCCCAGCCCCTCCAGATTCCCCACATGGTAGTGCTCCTTTAAAATCTTCCTGCAGGTCTCGTCCCCGAAAAAGTGGCCGTCCAGCGCTGCGATGGATACCTGATACCGCTCCTTCAGCTCCTCCACATCCACGCCGGACATGTAGAAGGCTTCATTGCAGACGATCTCCGAGGGCGAGAACTTATTCATCTCATCAAAAAGATCCCGCTCTGTCTTTACCTCTGTGACAAAGAAATCCCCGGTGCTGATATCTGCCGAGGAAATGCCGAATACCTCCCCAAGGTAAACGATTCCCATGAGATAATTATTCTTTGTCTCGTCCAATGCCTGGGTGCTGGTGATGGTCCCCGGGGTGACCACCCGGATCACCTCCCGCCTTACCAGCCCCTTGGCCTGCTTCGGATCCTCCATCTGTTCCGCGATGGCCACCTTAAAGCCCTTCTGCACCAGCTTGTTTAAATAAGAATCCACAGCATGGAAAGGGACGCCGCACATGGGCGCCCGCTCCTCTAAGCCGCAGTCCTTGCCAGTCAGGGTGATCTCCAGAGCCTTGGAGGCCTTTAGGGCGTCCTCGAAAAACATCTCATAGAAATCCCCCAGGCGATAGAATAAGATGCAGTCCGGATACTGCTTTTTCGTCTCCAGATACTGCGTCATCATTGGTGTCATTCCAGCCATGAACTACCTCTCTTCTTTTAATTCATCGTTCCTATATAGTAAAAGCCTTTAAATTCCTCTAAATACACATCCACAATCTTCCCGATTAAGTCCGCTCCTCCAGGGAAGTGAACCACTGTATTATTCCCCAGGCGGCCGGTAACCAGGCTGGCGTCGTGGTCATTGATCTCCTCCACCAGTACCTTCTGAGTGGTGTGTAATTGACGGCCGGACACCTTAGCGCCAGTCTCCTGCACCTTCTTAAGGAGCCGGTCAAACCGGTCCTTCACCACCTCTTCCGGCACCGGATCCTCCATAACCGCCGCCGGCGTCCCGGTGCGCTTGGAGTAGATAAAGGTAAAGGCGCTGTCAAAGCCCACCTGCTCCACCACATCCATGGTCTCCAGAAAGTCCTCCTCCGTCTCCCCGGGAAAGCCTACGATAATGTCTGTGGTCAGGGAGATCTGGGGAATGGCTTCTTTCATTTTAAAGGCCAGCTTTAGATACTGCTCCTTGGTATACCGGCGGTTCATCCGCTCTAATATCCGGCTGCTGCCCGACTGGAGGGGCAGATGGAGATGGGGGCAGATCTTTTTGGATTCCTTCATCACCTCAATCAGCTCATCCGACAGATCCTTTGGGTGGGAGGTCATAAAACGGATCCGCTCCAAGCCCTCCACCTGCTCCACCTGTCTTAAAAGCTGGGCAAAGCTTATGGGCTGCTCCAGGGTCTTTCCGTAGGAATTCACATTTTGGCCTAAAAGCATCACCTCTACCACTCCGTCTCTTACCAGAGACTCAATCTCCCTGAGAATCTCCTCCGGATTCCGGCTCCGCTCCCGGCCCCGCACGTAGGGGACGATGCAGTAGCTGCAGAAGTTATTGCATCCAAACATAATATTAACCCCGGATTTGAAGGGGTATTTCCGGTCGATAGGCAGCTTTTCCACGATCTGGTCTGTGCTCTCCCACACCTCGGTCACTGCCTTCTGCTTCTCCAGCCTCCGCCAGATCAGCTCCGCCAGCTGAAAGATATTATGGGTTCCGAAGATTAAGTCCACGAAGGGGTAGCTTTTTCGGATTTTCTTTACCACCTGCTCCTCCTGCATCATGCAGCCGCAGAGGGCGATAAGCATCTCCGGGTGCTTCCGCTTCCTCACCCCCAGCTGTCCTAAGCGGCCGTAAACCCGCTTGTTAGCATTCTCCCGGACGGTGCAGGTATTATAGAGGACAAAGTCCGCATCCTC
>CATOJE010000012.1 GCA_951800145.1 uncultured Lachnospiraceae bacterium
GGACCTTACGCACCGCTACGCTTTCGGCGGAGCGAGAGCGCGGTGACGTTGGGACCCGCCTGCTGGGGCGCGTAGCTTCCCGGCGAATATGCGCCTGCATCCATACCCCGAAAACTTGGATTCCCTAGCAGGTAACGACACCCACCTGGCCAGCGAATCCTAACGGGTAACGACACACACTCGGCTGACGAATCCTACCGGGTTGCGACATGCACTTGGCTAGCGATTCCTCAGACGTTCGCGATCACAGAGACTAAAGTAAATAGCAATACATCTTTCTTTATTATGGTGCGAAATAATGAAAATTCACCACAGTTGTGATAGAATATCCTTAAAAGTAAACAGCATTAAGACGAACCTCAGCACGACACAGTCATACCGCTAAGGTTAGCGCAGCAACGATTATGTAAGAAAGGATTCACACATGAAATCATTAGTTATCGCGGAAAAGCCGTCTGTGGCAAGGGATATTGCCAGAGTTTTGAAATGCAGCAAGCAGATGAACGGAGCCATCGAGGGCTCTGATTATGTGGTGACCTGGGGACTGGGGCATCTGGTGACATTGGCGGATCCAGAGGATTATGATAAGAAATATAAGGAATGGAAGATGGAGGACCTTCCCATGATGCCGGAGCCTTTTAAATTGGAAGTGATCCGGCAGACAGCGAAGCAGTATCAGGCTGTGAAGGCACAGCTTTACCGGAAGGATGTGAGGGAGGTGATTATCGCCACAGATGCCGGACGGGAAGGGGAGCTGGTGGCCCGGCTTATTTTAAAGAAGGCGGAATGCAAAAAGCCTATCCGGCGGCTGTGGATCTCTTCTGTGACCGATAAGGCTATCCGGGAGGGATTTGCAAATCTTAAGGACGGAAGAGAGTATGACAGCCTGTATGATGCTGCTATGTGCCGGGCAGAGGCGGACTGGCTGGTGGGAATGAACGCTACAAGGGCGCTGACCTGTAAATATAATGCCCAGCTATCCTGCGGCCGGGTGCAGACGCCTACGCTGGCGATGATTGCAGCAAGGGAAAGGGAGATTAAAACCTTTGTCCCTAAGCCATACTATGGATTGGAGGCAAGGTGGAACGGGAAGGGTGCGGCCTCCCTGCTCCTGACCTGGCAGGAGGAAGGGTCGAAACGGGTTCATTCCTTTGATAAGGCTAAGATGGAAGCCCTGCTTAAGGAGCTTAGGGGCCAGGCAGGGGAGGTGGCAGAGATAAAGAAAACAGCCAGGAGGAAGCAGGCGCCTTTGCTTTATGACCTAACAGAGCTTCAGCGGGAGGCGAATCAGAGATTTAATTATTCTGCAAAGGAAACGCTGAATATTATGCAGCGCTTGTATGAGAACCATAAGGTACTTACTTATCCCAGAACGGATTCCCGTTATTTAAGCAGCGATATTCTGCCTACTATTAAGGAGCGTTTAAGAGCCTGCGGGACAGGCCCTTATAAAAAAGCGGCAGCTCAGGCTCTGCAGCGCCCCTTGCAGACGAAGCCTTTTTTTGTGGATAATAGTAGGGTTTCGGATCATCACGCCATTATCCCCACGGAGCAATTTGTTCAGCTGGATCATATGACGGTGGATGAGCGAAGAATCTACGACTTGGTAGTTAGGCGCTTTCTGGCGGTCCTTTATCCTCCCTATGAGTATGAGCAGATCCGGCTGGTAGTAAGGGCGGGGAAGGAGCGGTTTCTGGCCAATGGGACGATTGTAAAAAGCCTGGGCTGGAAGCTGGTATATGAAAGTGAGGGGAATATGAGTCTGGCAGAGGAGGAAGCGTGGGAAGGGGATTCTGATCAGGAGGAAAGAGCCTTTCGGAGCCAGACGCTCCCGGATTTGAAGGAGGGGGAGCGGCTGGAAGGGCTGGTCTTTGCCTTGACTGAACAAAAGACGAAGCCGCCGGCGCCATTTAACGAAGGGACGCTTTTATCTGCTATGGAAAATCCGACGGCTTTCCTGGAAACAAAGGATAAGGCACTGGCTAAAGCATTGGGGGAAACCGGCGGTTTAGGAACTGTGGCCACCAGAGCGGACATTATTGAAAAGCTGTTCTCCAGCTTTTTGGTGGAAAAGAGAGGAAAGGATATTTTTGTTACCTCTAAGGGGCGGCAGCTGCTTGAGCTGGTTCCGGAGGATTTAAAAAAGCCGGAGCTGACAGCCCGATGGGAGATGAAGCTGTCGGAAATTGCCAGGGGAAGGATCCGCCGGGATGTGTTTATGCGTGATATAAGAGAGTATTCCCTGGAGCTGCTGTCCCAGATTCAAACCGGGGAGGGAACCTTTCGCCATGATAACCTGACGAATACCAAGTGTCCGGTTTGCGGGAAACGGATGCTGAAGGTGAAGGGGAAAAACAGTGAGATGCTGGTGTGCCAGGATCGGGCCTGCGGGCACCGGGAAACCATTTCCCGAACTTCCAATGCCCGCTGCCCGGTCTGCCATAAAAGGATGGAGCTTCGCGGAAAGGGAGATGGGCAGATCTTTGTCTGCGCCTGCGGACACAAGGAAAAACTAACAGCCTTTCAGGAGCGTAGGAAAAAGGAAGGCGCCGGAGTATCCAAAAGGGATGTGGCTAAATATCTGAATCAACAGAAGCGGGAAGCTGTTGAGCCGCTTAACAATGCTTTTGCTCAGGCGCTGGCAGGGATAAGGCTGGAGGATTCCAATGAGGATAATTTATGACAGGGTAAAGGATGGAGTCCGGATTCTCCGGTGTTTTAGCTATGACGGGCAGGTGGAGATTCCGGAGAAAATCTGCGGGTATGATGTGAAGGAGCTGGGGCCCTATGTGTTTTCCCAGAAGCTCCGGAGGGTGATGCCGGGAGAGAAATTTGAAGCAGAGCTTGGCTGGGGAGAAGGGGAAAGCCACTTGGGAGTGAAGGCAGAGGAAGCGCTTTTGCAGGCAGAGGCGCTGGCAGATGGCACCCCTGCACTGCGGGGAGACAGGCTTCGCTCTATCAGCTTGCCTTCCTGCCTTCAAAGGATTGGCGCCTACGCCTTCTATAACTGTGAGAGGCTGGAGCGTTTGCGATTCTGGGGAGGCTTAGAGGATCTGGGGGCTGGGTTATTTACCGGATGTGCCAGGATCCGCTATCTGGAGGTGATTCTTCCACCTGGAGGGAAGTCCTGTTTAAAGGAGGTGCTTACAGAGCTGCGCCAGACGCTTTATGTAAGCTGTCTGGATGAGCTGGGCCAGATACAGGCAAAGCTTCTCTTTCCCGAGTATTATGAGGAATCGGTGGAAAATACCCCGGCCAGGATCTTAACTCAGGAAATGCATGGCTGCGGCCATCGGTATCGCAATGCATTCAGCGGAACGCAGTTCCAGTACCTGACCTATGACAGGTTATTCCCCCACATTCAGGTGCAGGAGAAATCAGAGCTGGTGGCAGAGCTGGTATTAGGGCGGCTGATGTATCCGGTCCAGCTGGATCCGGAGCGAAAGGCGGTTTATGAGGAATACGCGGCCAGCCACGGACGGGAGCTTTTTCTGGCGGCAGAGGCGGGGAGGGATCGAAAGGCTCTTTGGTTTATTTCCAGTGCGCCCTGGTGTACTCTGGAATGCCTGGACGAGATGCTCCAGGAAGGACAAAGGAGGGGGGAAGCCCAGGCCACAGGAATTCTCATGGATGCCAGAAGGAAAAGGCTGGAGGCAGGGACTTCTTCTGGAGGAAAAAGGCGGCGGTTTGAATTATAAGCAAAGGTTTCGAAAGGATAGGAGCAAATCATGGGGAAATTGCAGGAAAGTGTTTTATACTACCATGGGAATGAGGAAAAGGGGGAAAGGGAGGTACGCCTGTTGAAAAGCGTACTGATCCGTATGGGAGTACGGATTAAAAATATTCGGCCGGAGCAGACGAAAGAATTGGTGGGCTATCTGGCAGGGCTGCCAGGGTTCATGGAACAGGAGCAAAAAGGGGAAGGAGCTCCAGCTATTCATCAGGATATTCTGGTTATGCAGAATTTTACCAGTGCCCGGATCGATGCGCTGCTTCTCGGCCTTCGGAAGGCTGGCGGGGCAAAGGGGGATTTAAAGGCAGTGCTTACACCGCAAAATGCACAGTGGACGTTTTATCATTTATATGAAGAGCTGCTGGAGGAGCATGAGAAGCTTGCCGGGAAATAGTTTCATTGACAAAAAAAGTTTCCGATGGTACTATGGAAATAGTGTCAGTTAGGGAGAAGGTCCATGAAACGAAGTGTTACAAGAAATGATGTGGCAAAGCTGGCAGGGGTTTCACCTGCTGTGGTTTCCTATGTAATGAATGATTCCAATTATGTCAGCAAGGATAAGCGGGAAGCAGTGCTGAAGGCCATCCAGGAGCTGGAATACACGCCGAATGTATTTGCCAAGAGCCTGAAAACCAACCGTTCCAACCAGATTGCCCTTGTGGGGGACTCTCTTCAGGGAGAGCTGTTTGGAGAGCTGGCGACCAGGCTTTTTGAGCTGGGATATTATGCCAGCCTTTTTTATAGCCAGATGGAGGATGCCTTTATCCAGCGAATCATAGATGCTCGCTTTGATGCGGTGTTCATGACCAGCAATGGCTTTGATGTGCGAAACCTGAATGAGATTGTGGAAAGCGGGATTCAGCTGATTCTGTATAAAAGCCGGGAATACAAAGGCCTGGATCCACGGATAGTAATCCGCGCTCCGGATTTCTATGACGGGGTGAAGCGCTCTCTGAATTATCTTATTTTAAAGGGGCATCAAAGAATCGCCTATATTCCCCCTCTGAAATATAAGACTGCAGGGGTTGGGGGGAATGATTTTCGGGCTAAGGCTTATGTGGATACCCTTCAGTGTCATAATATGGAGGTGAATCCGGATTTATTCTGTACTCACACAAAAACGGTTTCCAGTATTCTGGAAAATGTGTTTACTATGATAACGGCAGCCAATTGCCGCCCCACAGCCTTTGTGGTGGGAGATGACCATCTGGCGGCTCAGGTGATGCAGTACCTGAAAAAATTCGGCATGAGAGTACCGGAGGACATGGCGGTGATTGGATGGGGAAATATCCCAAGCTCTACCATTACCACGCCGGAGCTTACGACAGTGGATTGCGAGATCGGGCAGTTTGCCCGGGAGGTTTCAGTGGCTCTGGACCAGCTGGTGAATGGAAAACAGCCGGAGGATCGGCTGTATAAGGGAGAATTGATTATACGGGAGAGTACATAAGGGGGCCAGAGGCCCCCTTTTTATGCACAGGTCCACACATAGGAATATGCCGCTAAGGCGGCGTGTGAGCCGCACGGCGGGCAGGGGAAAGTCTTCCCTGTTTGATTCTTTCTGCTTCTGATACGCTATTTGGTATATTTTATAAGCCAGTCCAAAATTTCCTGAAGCCGGCGAAGCCGGTGGAGCGGCTTTCCAGAACGGGAAAGATCATGATTTTCTCCCCGGAAATAGCAGAAGCGGCAGGGAACACCGTGATTCATCAATGCAGTGTACATCTGAATCCCCTCTGGCATATTGCAGCGGTAATCCTCGTCAGAGTGAATGAACAGGGTGGGGGTAACTGCACGGTCAGCATACTTTAATGGGGAATGCTCCCACATCCGCTCCACGCCGTCATAGGGAGTAGCAGCTTGCTGATCGAGGCCAAACCAGGGGCCAATATCCGAATAGCCGCAGAAGGAAACCCAGTTGGAGATGGAACGCTGGGACACGGCAGCCGCGAAACGGTCTGTGTGCCCGATGATCCAATTGACCATAAAACCGCCATAGGATCCGCCAATGGCGCACACCCGGTTTTTGTCGATCTGCGGATACTGTTCTAACACTACGTCTGTAAACACCATAAGGTCTTCATAGTCAATGGTTCCATATTTCCCTCTTAAATCTCCGAATACATTGCCGCATCCGCTGGATCCCTCCGGATTACAGAAGAATACAAAAAATCCGGCGCTGGCCAGCATTTGCATTTCATGGTGGAAGGTAGGGCCATAGATGGTTCTGGGCCCACCATGGATGGACAGAACTGCTGGATACGTGCCCTTTGGATCATAGTCTATGGGAAGCAGAACCCATCCGTCCATTTCCACCTCATGGTTCTGAAAGAGAATGGGCTGCGGACGGGCTATGTACCGGTCTGCCAGGGCAGAAGCCTGGAAGGCGCTGATCGGTTCCAGGGAATTGCTGCACAAAGAGTAGCGGTAAAGCTCCTGGGGCAGCATCTGGTAAAGCCCTGTAAGGAGAATGGTGTCGCCACAGAGATCAAAATCATCCACAGAGCCTTCCTGAGTAATCATAGGGGTGATCTGGCCGTCTAAGGACAGACGATATAGCTGGGCAGTCTTGCGCTGGGTGGTTATGAAATAGAGATACGAATCCGTTCCCTTAATGGAACGAGTCTGTCCATAGCGGCAGTCACAGCCCAGGGAATTATTGATGTAGATATCCGCATCCGCTAAAAGAGAGATGGCGCCGGACTCTGGTTCAACCTTGTAAAAACAATAATTCTCTTCCACCCCAAACCGCTGGAAGGTAGAGGCCACAAGGATAAACTGATTCCCTACAGCCTCCATATTCTGGATAAAGTAGTCGGTCCCGCCATAGATTTTTTCGCAGCGCTCCGTCTGGATGTTATAACGGTAGATCTGGGCTCTTTTTAAGGGCTTTTGCTCATAGGATTCCCCGGCAAAAAGAACATACTGGCCAGAGACAGCAGCGGCAGCCAGCTCGAACAGGGGGCCAGCTAAGGGAATCAGGGCGTGGTCAGCCTCCCGGTAAAGGAAGGGACGCTTCCGTTGCTTGTTAATGAAGCCGGATCCATTGGCCCAGAAGGGGATTTCATCCAGAACTTCATAATCTGCCTGCTCCTTTTTGGCCTGTTCGATGAGTTCCCGCTCCTGCTGGCTCATAGAGTGGTATTCAGGATAATTGGCATCGCATGTCCCGGTAACAAAATACAAGCCGGAACGGATTTTTTTAATGTCAGTGACACAGATGGGGAGGGTAAAGGCCCACACAGGCTCTGACTGACAGATGCCTTGACGGTAATAGGCAGTGAAGGAACCGGAAAGCCTTTCCTCCTTATTTTTTGGCTCTGCCGGATAAAGAACGGTATCATCACTGTCCCAGATAAAGGATCGGACCGCGCCGTGGACCAGGGGGCGGAGGGCTTCTGACTCATAAAGCCACAGCTCCTGATGGTAGGAATTTTCTTTGTCATCCGGAGTAGTGAGAATAAACCCGGCGCAGGCGCCAGAAGGGGAGTAGGTCAGACTGGATATCGTCTTATAGGTCAGAAAATCGGCTGCTTCTATTTTTTTCATGAAAAACCTCCTTCATATTCATTGGATCTTCTACTATTATAAACTTAAGTAAAGAAAAAATCCATATAAATTTTAATAAAATCTATGTAATATGGGATAAAATGTATATAAACTTGAGTAAATAAAATGCTGGACAATTTCAGGAATGTGAAGTATACTATCGGTATGTAATGTATAACCGTAACAGGAGGAGAGGACAAGATGATAAGAAGAAGCGTAACAACATGGGTACTGGCGGCAGCATTGGCAGCCATGACGTTGGCTGGCTGTGGTTCTTCCAATCAGAGTGCTCCGCAGCAGGACACCACTACCACCGCAGCAGCTTCGGAGCCTGCGACCACCGCAGCGCTGGAGACAAGAGCAGAGGAGGAACCTTCCGGTGAAGTCCAAAAAGGAGGCATTTTGACTGTGGTAGTTCCATCCAGCCCCAAAACGGTAGATCCAAAGGATCATACCACGGACTATGAGGCAGACATAATTTTCCAGGTGGCACAGAATCTGGTAACCTATAATAAGGATTACACAGATATCATTCCCCTTCTGGCCACAGAGTGGTCAGTCAGCGAGGATGGGAAGGATTATACATTCAAGCTGCGGGACGATGTTTATTTCCAGCCGGGCAAATTCCAGGATGGCCGGCAGATGGTTGCAGAGGATGTGAAGTATTCTCTGGAAAGAATTTATAATGAATGTGCGACTGACCGAATCTGCCGCGAGTTCTTTGAGTCGGTGGAGGTTGTGAATGATTTTGAAGTAATTATCCATCTGAAGGATTCCTGCGGGCCGTTTTTAGAGACCCTGTGCGATATCGGAAACGGTATTCTTCCCAAGGAAGAGGTAGAAGGCTGGGGAGATGAGTTTGGATATCATCTGGTAGGAACTGGTCCCTTTATGCTGGAGGAGATGGTAGCAGACGAGCAGGTAACGCTGAAAAAGAACCCGAATTACTGGGGAGATGAGCCGAATGTAGACGGCGTAGTGGTAAAAACTGCTTCGGATAACAGCCAGATTGTCAATGCCCTGGTATCCGATGAAGCGCATATCGGCATGTATCTTCAGGGTGAGTCCATCCAGAGGGCTAAAGATGCAGGCCTGTTAGCGCAGGCTCCGGCTACCAGCGTAACTATGATCCGTTTTAATATGCAGAATGGTCCTACTGCGGATCCTAAGGTTCGGGAGGCGATCATTAAAGCAGTGGATATTGATGGCATGGTTAGCGGAATTTATCAGTATGGAGAGGCCTCCAGAATTTATCAGCCGCTGACGTTTTTATCCTGGGGATATCAGGATAAGTATGACAGCCTGATTCCGGAATACGATCCGGAGGCTGCCAAGGCGCTTTTGGCAGAGGCTGGCTATCCAGACGGCTTTACTATGACCATGTATATCGGCTCCAGCACCAATCGGGAGAAGATGGCGCAGCTGTTCCAGTATTATCTGGGTGAAGTGGGAATTACCGTGGAGATTAAGTCCAGCACCATGGCAGACTGGATGTCCGCTGTAACCGGAAGCTATAAGGACAGTGTGGTTAACAGCTATGGAATCACGTTTAATGGAACCATTGATCCATATGCCTATGAGGAGAAATTCTTTACCTCCAACAATATTGATTCGGTCAGCAATGCAGGAGGATATGCAGACGATCAGGTAGATGAGTGGCTGTATGCGGCCTATAAGGAAACTGACCGTGAGAAGAGAACGGAATATTACGGTCAGGTCATGGAAAAGGTGATGAATGACAATGTAGGTATTTTCTACGCCTGCGAAGCCAGAAACTGGGGAATCGCACCGAAGGTTCATGATTCTGTGGTACGTGCGGACAGCAGACTTTTGATCTGCACGCCCTTTAATAATATCTGGATTGAGCAGTAGAATCAGAGAGCGGCGCTGGCGGGATTTGCCATGCGCCGCTTGTTTTGCGTAAGGCGAATGAAAATGAATGATTTAAGAAAGGTGGTGATTAACCAGTGATCAAAATTGTTTTAAGGAGATTCCTTCAGATGATTCCGACCTTGCTGGTAGTTGTATCTTTAACCTTTTTCCTGACCAGAATGCTGCCTGGCGATCCGGCCCTTGCCATACTGGGGCCGGAAGCAGAGGCGGATGAGATCCAGCTTTTGCGCCAGGAGATGGGGCTGGATAAAAGCCTGCCAGAGCAGTACGTTTGCTACATAGCGGATGTATGCAGGGGGAATTTTGGAGAGTCCTATAGCTATCATCAGTCGGTGCTGTCCCTGATTATCAGCCGGATCCCCAACACCCTAATGCTTACTTTAACTGCGCTGATTTTTTCTCTGGTGCTGGGGGTAGGGGCAGGTGTGCTGGCGGCGACCAGGCAGAATACGGTCATTGATTATTGTATTAGCGTCGTCGCCCTGCTGGGTGTGTCCATGCCAGTGTTCTGGCTGGCATTGATGCTGATCCTTCAGTTTTCCGTAAAGATGAACCTGCTTCCGGTGATGGGCATGGGAAGTATGGAAAAGGGGATCGGGGATGTGATTTCCCATATGCTGCTGCCAGGCCTTGTCCTAGCAGTGATTCCTATGGGAACCTTTGCCAGAACGACCCGCTCCAGTATGATCGACGTGCTGGGGAGTGATTCCATCCGCTGTCTGCGTGCCAGGGGAATCCGTGAATCCAAGGTAATCTGGATTCATGGGCTGAAAAACGCCCTTCCGCCCATTGTTACTGTGTTCGGATTGCAGCTGGCGGGCACCTTTGCAGGAGCCATTGTAACCGAAGGGATCTTTTCCTGGCCAGGCATGGGGACAGTCATTAATACGGCCATCAATAACCGGGATTACTCCCTGATTCAGGGAGCGGTACTGTTTATTGCGATTTCCTTTGTATTCTGCAATATGCTGGTGGATATCTTTTATATGCTTCTGAATCCGAAGGTGGATTTTGAAAATGGAGGGCATTAATATGGGAGATAAGAAAAGCAGGCCTTCCGGTGATGCACTGGGGCGAGAGGCCAATATAGAGATGCTGAAACGGGAGCGGAGAGCAAATAATGCCTGGCATAAGCTGAAGCGGAATAAAATTGCCATGGCCGGGCTGTTTGTCATAGTATTCATGGTGCTCGTGGCAATATTTGCCCCGCTACTCGCCCCTTATCCGCCTAACAAAGTAAATCCCGGGCAGGCCTACCTTCCCTTCGGCTCGCCAGGCCATATTTTCGGCACCGATGATTTGGGAAGGGATCTGTTATCCAGAATTATTTACGGCGGGCGGATCTCTCTGATCGTGGCAGTGGGCGCTACCTTTGTAGGCGCCACGTTAGGTATCCTGCTTGGGCTGACGGCGGGGTATTTCGGCGGGTGGCTGGATTCTTTGATTATGAGAATTATGGACGGGATGTTTTCCTTTCCATTTATCCTGATGGCCATGATTCTGATCACGGTAATCGGCAATGGTGTCTTGAATGTAACCTTTGCCATCGGAATCGCGAATGTGCCCAGCTTTGCACGGGTGGTACGGGGCCAGGTGCATATAGTGAAGCGGGAGGAGTATTGCAATGCAGGGAAGGTCATCGGTGTTTCCAACACAAGACAGCTGTTTTGCCATATTCTTCCGAATACCATGTCTCAGATCATCGTATATGCAACCCTTCGGGTGGCAGATGCCATTATATCGGAAGCGTTTTTAAGCTTTCTGGGTCTGGGGATCGCACTGCCTACAGCCTCCTGGGGAAGTATTTTGAAGACAGGGAGGGAATGTCTGACCACAGCGCCTCATGTGGCTACCATCGGCGGCGTATTTATCCTGGTTACGGTTCTGGGTTTTAACCTGCTTGGCGATGGGATCCGCGATATTATGGATCCGAAAATGAAGCAGTAGGAGGTGGATGCGGATATGAGTGAAGTATTATTAAAGGTGGAAAACCTGAAAACCTATTTTTACCAGGCAAGCGGAGTTTCCAAGGCGGTGGACGGGGTAAGCTTTTCCCTGAACCAGGGTGAGACTATGGGGATTGTAGGGGAATCCGGATCTGGAAAAAGTGTTACATCCTCCTCGATTATGAGGCTGCTTCCGGCGAAAACCGGAAGGATTGTTGACGGGACAATTCTTTTTGGGGATACGGATATCCGTTCTCTGAGTCAGCGGGAAATCCTTAGCTTCCGGGGAAATGATTTTGCTATGATTTTCCAGAATCCTATGACATCCTTAGATCCGGTGTTTAAAGTGGGCAGGCAGATGACAGAAATGATCCTGGCCCACAGAAAGATTTCTAAAAGGGAAGCCTGGGAAATTGCTGTGGACGCCCTGGCTCAGGTGGGGATTCCAGAGCCGGAGAAGCGGATGAATTCGTATCCCCATGAATTGTCTGGAGGAATGTGCCAGCGGGTTATCATAGCCATGGCGGTCTGCAGCAATCCGAAGCTGATCATTGCAGATGAGCCCACCACAGCTCTGGATGTGACGGTACAGGCTCAGGTGCTGGAGCTTTTGCGGGAATTGCAGAGGAAAAATGGCACTTCGATTCTCCTGATCACCCATAATCTGGGGGTGGTATGGGAGATGTGCGATACAGTTATGGTGATGTATGCAGGAAAGACAGTGGAGTATGCCACCTGCAAGGAGCTGTATGCCAATCCTCTCCACCCCTATACCTGGGGGCTTTTGGATTCTATGCCAAAGCTAAGCAGCGATTCTAAAAAGGAGCTGGCGGCCATCCCGGGTGTTCCGCCGGATCTCAGGCTTACCGGGACCTGCTGCAATTTTTATAACCGATGTCCCTATTGTACGGATCTGTGCAGGGAAGCCATTCCTCCCTTGACAGAGCTGACGCCAGGACATTTTGTGGCCTGCCACAGACAATCCGAAACACAAACACTGGAACGGGGAGGTAGTCTGGATGGATGAGAGACGAGTGGTCCTGCAGGTTCAGGGCGTGTCAAAGGATTTTGAGATTAAAAGTAAAGAGGTCTTTGGAAAGAAACAGACCCTCCATGCTCTTACAGATGTGAATTTACATATATATCAGGGAGAAACCCTGGGTATTATCGGGGAATCAGGGTGTGGAAAATCTACCCTTGGACGATGTATGGTACGGCTTCATAAGCCTACCCGGGGAAGGATTCTATGTGATGGGGAAGATATTTTTGCTCTTAAGGGAGAAAAACAGCAGAAGCTATGCCGGGATATCCAGATGATTTTCCAGGATCCCTATTCCTCCCTGGACCCCAGACGAACTGCTGCCTATTCGGTTGCAGAGCCTTTAAGGGTCCATGGGATTTTGAAAAATCAGGATGCAATCGATGAACGGGTTTTAGAACTGATGCAGGAGGTGGGGCTGGATCTCCAGCATCTTTCCCGCTATCCCCACGAATTTTCCGGCGGCCAGCGCCAGCGGATCAACATTGCCCGGGCTATTGCACTGAATCCCAAGGTGATTGTCTGTGACGAGCCGGTTTCCGCGCTGGACGTGTCCATCCAGGCCCAGGTCATTAATCTGTTTAGACGGATGCAGAGGGAGCATGGTCTGACCTATGTGTTTATTTCCCATGACCTGGGAATTATTAAATATATTAGTGACCGAATCGCCATTATGTATCTGGGGAGGGTAGTGGAATTATGCTCTGCAGAGGCGATTTACAGGAGCCCCCTTCACCCCTATACCAAGGCCCTGCTTTCAGCGATTCCTCCGGAAAGCCCATTTGATAAAAAGGAGCGGATCATTCTGGCAGGGGATATTCCCAGCCCAATCGGGGAGCAGATCGGATGTCCCCTGGCAGGCAGATGTCCCTCCTGTATGGAGCGATGCAAAAAAGAAGCGCCAGGGTTAAAGGATTATAAAAAAGGACATCAGGTGGCCTGCTTTTTATATGATTAAAGGGAAAGGCTCTGAGAAGTTAAACTTGCAGGAAAAATATAGGCGGCGGCCAGCCGCGGAGGTGAATTATGAATATAATGGACCGGTTTTTATCGTATGTGGCAGTTGACACTACATCAGACGGAACAAGCAGCACCTGTCCCAGCACGCCCGGGCAGATGACCCTGGCACATTTGCTGGAAAAGGAGCTGATCCAGCTTGGGGTCAGCGACGTAGAGGTGGATGAGAATGGATATGTATACGGCTCGATACCGGCAACCACAAAGAAGAAAGTGCCTGCCCTGGGCTTTATCGCCCATATGGATACTGTGATCGACTGTCCTGGGACAGGGATTTCGCCTCGATTCATAGAGAATTATGATGGACAGGATATTATGCTTAACCAGGAGCAGGGGATTGTGATGCGGGTCAGCGAATTTCCGGCGCTGAAGGATTATGTGGGCCAGACCTTAATCACCACAGACGGAACCACTCTTTTAGGGGCAGATGATAAGGCAGGAATTGCGGAAATCATTACGATGGCGGAATATTTCATCCATCATCCGGAAATCCCCCACGGAGAAATCAAGATTGGATTTACCCCCGACGAGGAGATCGGCCGGGGCGCCCACCGGTTCCAGGTGAAGCGGTTCGGGGCTGATGTGGCTTACACGGTGGACGCAGGAAGGCTGGGCGAGATTGAATATGAGAATTTTAACGGGGCAGCTCTGACGGTGACGGTTCATGGCTGCAACATACACCCGGGAGCCGCTAAGCATAAGATGGTTAATTCCATTCTCATCGGCATGGAATACCAAGGGATGCTTCCCACCTTTGACAATCCTATGTACACGGAAAAGTATGAGGGTTTTTACCATTTAAACGGGATATCCGGTAATGTAGAGGAGACGGTGCTTCATTATCTGATTCGGGATCATGATAAGGAAAAATTCCAGGAGAAAAAAGCTCTGGCACAGGAGATCGGCCGCTTTCTGAACCGAAAGTATGGCGATGGCGTGGTGGATGTGGACATTCAGGATTCTTACTACAATATGCTGGAGAAGATTAAGCCCCACCAATATCTGATTGATATTGCCAAGGAGGCTCTAGAAGAGCTTGGGACAACGCCCGTATGCAAGCCCAGCCGCGGAGGCACAGATGGTGCGACCTTATCCTTTATGGGCCTGCCATGTCCCAATCTGTGTGCCGGAGGCAATAATATTCATGGAAGATATGAGTTTACGTCCGTGCAGCAGATAGAGACCATTGCCCAGCTGCTGATTCGAATTGTAAAAAAATTTGAAGAACAAGGTTAAGAGGTGTAAAATTGAACGGTTATCAGGAAGCAATCGAAGCGTATTTGGATAAGCATCTGGAGGAATTCTCTGAATGCGCCAGGAAAATTCATGAATTTGCTGAGCCAAGCTCAGAAGAGTATCAGTCAGCGGCCCTGCTGTGCGATCTGCTGGAGGAAAAGGGCTTTACTGTGGAGCGGGGCTTAAAGGGGCAGAAGACAGCGTTCCGGGCTGTCTATGGGAATGGCCCGTTTCGGATTGGGTATATGTGCGAATATGATTCTCTGGCAACCCTTCACCAGGAGGATGTACCGTACCCATGTGGAAATGGCGGCTTTGGCCATGGCTGCGGCCATAACCTTCTGGGAGCAGGGAGTGCTGCCGCCGGGCTGGCTGTCAAGGAGCTGATTGAAAAATATCAGCTCCCAGCCACTGTGGTGGTTTACGGCACCCCGGCAGAGGAAACACTAGAAGGAAAGACCGTTATGGTGGAGAACGGCTATTTCCGGGATGTAGATGTATGTCTGGCCTGGCATCCCCTGGATCACAATGACTGCGGCGAGGTGAAATTTAAAGCCTGCGCTGCCATGACCATGACCTTTCATGGGGTAAAGGCTCATGCCTGCAACTGTCCGGAAAACGGGAGAAGCGCCTTAGATGCAGCGGAGCTGACGAATGTGGGCTGCAATTATTTAAGGGAGCATATTGACAGAGACAGCTATCTTCACTATAGTTATATAAACGGAGGGGATAGGCCTAACATTGTACCGGACTATGCCAAGCTTTGGTATATGGTGAGAGCTTATACCTTTGATCAGATGCGGGCGCTGGTGGAGCGGATCAAGCGGGTGGCCCAGGGCGCCTGCATGATGACAGACACTACCGTGGAATTTGCCCTGATTGGAGAGAATCATGACAGTAAGCTGAATTTCCATTTGGCGTCTCTGGCATATGATTGTATGAAGCAGATAGGGCCACCCTCCTTTACGGAAGAGGAAAAGGAATATGCCAGGACCATAGCCAAAGCAGTGGGGATTTCCGGTGTGGAGGGAGAGCTGGATGAGGGGCTGGTAGTGCCGGACGGAACCATAAAGAAAGATAATGGTTCCAGCGACGTGGCGGATGTAAGCCAAATCGTGCCGGTGGTTAACATCAATACTGCCTGTTATGGACGGCGCACTCCGAATCACAGCTGGGCAGTTACGGTTCAGGCAGATAAGCCGGCGGCCTATAAAGGGATGAACTTTGCAGCCAAGGTTCTGGCCCTTATGGGCGCCAGGCTTGCTACAGAGCCGGAGTTGTACAGGCAGGTAAAGGAAGAATTTGATAAAGCATAAAGAAAGGGAAGGCAGAACCCATGACGGATCCGACGAGGCACAGACAGCTGGAGGAGCTGAATCAGGTAGAGCTCTGTGTGAAGGTGCTGGCTATGTCCAGGAATGAACTATATATGAATATGCGTTTTCTGGATATCCCTTTAAGCAGCCTGGGCTTTGAGGCAGATTGGGAACAGGGCGGGATTGCCACCGATGGATTTCTGATTTATTATCAGCCGGATGCTTTGCTGAACCGGTATCGTCAGGGACGTCAGGAGGTAAACCGCGGATATCTTCATATGGTGCTCCATTGCCTGTTCGGCCATCTGGATGCTTGCCGGGGAAGGGAGAAACGGTTGTGGAACCTGTCCTGTGATATCGCCATGGAATCGATTATCGATGGGCTGTATCAGAGCTGTGTCCGCAGGCCGCCCTCCATGTTCCGCAGGGAAACCTACCTTCGCCTTGAAAATTCCGGATTAACGGTAATGAATGGGGAGGGCATATATCAGAAGCTTTTGGAAATGCATCTGGGCCAGAAGCAGCTGGAGCGGCTGGAGGCGGAATTTTTTGTGGACAGCCACAGGCTTTGGGAGAAGGAGCGGCCAAGAAGCCAGATGCTTCGCCGTCAGAAGCTCTGGAAGGAAAACCGGGAACGGCTGCAGACTGAGATGGAAACCATGGGGGCAAAGGACGAATCCCAGGATGGGAAAAGCCTCTTAGAGCAGGTTCAGGTGGAAAACAGAGAGCGATATGATTACCGGGCATTTTTAAAGAAGTTTGCCGTGCTGAAGGAGGAAATGTCGGTGGATCCGGATTCCTTTGACCCTATATTTTATACCTATGGGCTGGAAATGTATGGGAACATGCCCTTGGTGGAGCCGCTGGAGACCAGGGAGGCTTACCGGGTGGAGGACTTTGTGATCGTCATTGATACCTCCATGTCCTGCTCCGGAGAATTGGTGAAACGTTTTCTGGAGGAAACCTACAGTGTGCTTTCCTCCTCAGAAAGCTACTTCCGGCAGGTAAATATCCATATTATTCAATGCGACGAGCGGGTGCAGTCCGATGTGGCCATCACCAGCCAGAAGGAAATGAAGGACTATATGGAGCATTTTGCGATCCAGGGGAAGGGGGGCACAGATTTCCGGCCGGCGTTCGAGTATGTGAGAGAGCTGCAGGCGAAGGGAAGCTTCCACCATCTGCGGGGACTGATTTACTTTACAGACGGAAAGGGAATCTATCCGGTGCAGAAGCCCGGGTTTGACACGGCCTTTGTATTTGTGGAGGACCATTATGAGGATATCTCTGTGCCGGGCTGGGCGATCAAGCTGATTCTGATGAAGGAGGAATTGGGCCGATGAATATTAAACGGGCAAAGGAAGAAATTAAAAACACAGTTGAGGCATATCTGCATAAGGATGAGCTTGGGAGCTGTTATATTCCTATGATACGCCAGAGGCCGATTCTGTTAATCGGCCCGCCAGGGGTGGGAAAAACTCAGATTATGGAGCAGATTGCCAAGGAATGCAGGATCGGCCTGGTGGCCTATACCATTACCCATCATACAAGACAGAGCGCGGTAGGACTTCCCTTTATTGAAAAGAAAACGTATGAGGGAAAGGAATATGCCATCACTCAGTATACCATGAGTGAGATCGTGGCGGCTATCTATGAAAAAATCCAGCAAACCGGCTTGAAGGAAGGGATTTTATTCATTGATGAGATCAACTGTGTATCGGAGACCCTGGCGCCTACGATGCTGCAGTTTTTGCAGTGTAAGACCTTTGGAAATCATTTAATTCCAGAAGGGTGGATCATCGTGGCCGCAGGGAATCCGCCGGAATATAATAAGTCCGTCCGGGACTTTGATGTGGTAACGCTGGATCGGGTTAAAAGGATTCTGGTGGAGCCGGACTATGAGGTGTGGAAGGAGTACGCCTATGGGGCAGGGATTCATCCGGCCATTCTCTCTTACTTAAATGTGAAGAAGCAATATCTGTGCTATATCGAAACCACAGTGGATGGAAAGCTTTTTGCCACGCCCAGAGGATGGGAGGATCTTTCCCAGCTGCTGGAGGTCTATGAAAAACTTGGGAAAAAGGCAGATCGGGAGGTTATTGTTCAGTATCTGCAGCACCCGAAGATTTCTAAGGATTTTGCCAATTACCTGGAGCTATATGAAAAATACCAGGAGGATTATCAAATCGATGAGATTCTCTCAGGAGTTATAAAAGAAAGTCTCTGCCATAAGCTGGCCAGGGCTCCATTTGATGAAAGGCTGAGTATAGTCGGCTTGCTTCTGTCCAGGCTTGGGGCCCGGTTTCGTGAGATCCTGGAGGAGGAGGCCTGGATGGAGCGGACCATGCAGGTGCTGAAGCGCTTTTTGAGGGCAGAGGCTGACCAGAAAATTCCATCCGGCCAGCTGGCCAGCCTGATTCAGGAAACAGCAGATGAGAGAGAGCAGCTTAAAACACAGGAGCTTTTAACGAAAAGGGAAGACAGGATTTACCATAAAATGCTGGAGCGTCTGGAGGGTTACCGCCGGGAGCTGGCAGCATGGGAGGACGGTCAGACGGAGCCTCATAAGGGGAAGGATGCCTCATCTGCCGGGGAATTTTTACAGGAGCGGTTTGGAGAGGCCAGTGACCGTTTTGAGGCGGAGTTTGAAGAAACAGCGCAGATGCTGGAGCACGGATTTGACTTTATGGAGGCAGCCTTTGGGGACAGCCAGGAGATGGTAATCTTTATCACAGAATTAAACCGAAGCCCGTACAGCACCCAGTTTTTACAGAGGTATGACTGTCAAAGGTACTATGAATATAATTCACGCCTTTTGTTTGATGAGAGAGAAATGGAAATTTTGGGGAAAAGTTAAAAATCATCCCAGAAGCCGCGGCGCATAAAATAAATTGGGATGGAAATACTTCTTAATGGCTCTATAAACCAGGAAAGGAGTGTTCTCATGAACAAGGCATTAGACGGCGCCGCTCTTACCATCAGTATTATCGGCGCAGTAAATTGGGGCTTGATCGGGTTCTTTAACTTTAACCTGGTGGCCTTCCTGCTGGGAAGCAGCTGGGCATCCCGTACGATTTACGGGATTGTAGGATTATGCGGCCTCTACCTCCTTACCTTTTACGGAAGGACGAGACGGATGGCGTAGAGTAAAGAAAGGTTGCTGTGAGCGGCGAGCCGTGAACAGCAACAGAGAAAGCTTGCAAACCACAGCTGGGTTTGCAGGCTTTTCTTTTTGTCACAGGTATGATATGATGATGCCAGGGTCAAAAGGTCATGTATGACATGCTTGCATGTCAATACATGACTTTGGGATCCGAAAAAACATGAAAAAGTAGCCCGATAGGGCGGATTTTGAATGTTTTTAGGATTGCGGGAGCATGAAATGCGGAGCAATCCGTAGGCATCAGGGGTCAAAAAACTTTTGACCCCAACATCATCATGATATGATGTTACAAGGATTTTACGTTTGGAGGATAAAGGAATGTTTTTTATCGGAGGAGTGGGTCAGGGGTCAAAAGCCCTTAATTTTTCCGGAACCATTCAGTGCAGGTTCTGTGGCAGTCAGTCCCGATGCCAGATCGTGATGACGTATTACTATTTCAGTTTTTTCTTTATTCCTTTGTTTAAGTGGAATAAACGCTTTCTGGTTCAGATGCTCTGCTGCGATGCAGTTTATGAGCTGGCGCCGGAGGCAGGGAGGGCTATAGCTCGGGGAGAAATGGTGGAAATCCGGGAACAGGATTTAAAGCGGATCCAGGATGGAAGATACCGGTATTCGTCTGTGCAGACGCCCGAAGCCCAGTCAGAGCTCCCAGAGGTCAGACGGTGCCCGATCTGCAAGAGCGAGGTGCCGGGAGAGTACAAATACTGCCCGAACTGCGGGCAAAGACTCAGGTAGGAGGCGCATATGATACGGATTAAAAATGGAAGAGTAATCGATCCGGAATCCGGGTTTGACGGGGCTGCGGATCTGATACTGAAGGGAGACCGGATCTACCAGGTGAGAAGAGCTGGGGAGCCAGAGGAGGGCCTGGGGGCGAATGAGCATTATGACCAGGTCATCGATGCCTCCGGCCTGGTGGTGGCTCCTGGTCTGGTGGATGTTCATGTACACTTTCGGGATCCAGGATATACCTATAAAGAAGACATCCACACAGGTGCGGCGGCAGCGGCAAAGGGCGGCTTTACTACGGTGGTATGCATGGCAAATACCAATCCCAGGATCGATGATGTGGAGACCCTTCAGTATGTACTGGAGGAGGGAAGGAAGACAGGAATTCATGTATTGTCCTGTGCTGCGGTATCCAAGGATTTCCAGGGCCGGGAGCTGGCAGATATGGAAGCCTTAAAGGAGGCCGGGGCGGCAGGCTTTACAGATGACGGCATACCCCTGCGGGACGGCGCCTTTGTCCGCCAGGCCATGGAGGAGGCGGCCAGGCTTAAGGTTCCCATCAGCCTTCATGAAGAGGACCCGGCATTTATCCGGGAAAACGGGATTCATCATGGAATGATTTCTGAGAAGCTTGGAATCTACGGATCTCCGGCTGTGGCGGAGGATACCATGGTAGCCAGAGACTGTATGCTTGCCCTTGCCACAGGCGCATGGGTGGATATCCAGCACATTAGCTCCGGCAATGCGGTGGACATGGTCCGCCTGGCAAAGGAGCTGGGGGCAAAGGTGTGGGCGGAGGTGACCCCTCACCATTTTACCTTGACAGAGGAGGCAGTGCTCACCTGCGGCAGTCTTGCGAAGATGAATCCGCCTCTGCGGACAGCAAGGGACAGAGAGCGCCTGATTCAGGGCTTAAAGGATGGCGCTATTGATATGATTGCCACGGATCATGCACCCCACAGCCGGGAGGAGAAGGCGCTGCCCTTGACCAAGGCGCCCAGCGGAATCATTGGCCTGGAGACTTCGCTGGCATTGGGAATCACCCATTTAGTGAAGCCCGGGCATTTGACGATGGTGCAGCTGATGGAAAAGATGAGCAGGAATCCTGCCAGGCTTTATCAGCTGGAGTGCGGCCGGCTGTGCGCGGGGGCGCCGGCGGATCTGGTGATTTTTGACGAAGGGGAGAGCTGGAGGGTGGAGGACTTTGTCTCTAAGGCGGAAAACAGCCCCTTTAAGGGAGCGGTTTTACAGGGAAGGGTGAAATACACCATATGCGGCGGCCAGGTGGCATATCAGGAAAAAAAGCAGCAGGAAATCACAGTTTCCGCTTGAAAAATATGAAATATCAGGTAGAATAGATGGAGGTTTCCAGTGGGCGAGAGGCCTAGCAAGGAATTCAGAAAGGAAAACAGAGATGATTAGTGCAAATAACATTACACTGAGGATCGGAAAGAAAGCGTTATTTGAGGATGTAAATATTAAATTTACCGAGGGAAACTGCTACGGTTTGATCGGGGCAAATGGTGCGGGGAAATCTACATTTTTAAAAATATTGTCCGGCCAGCTGGAATCTACGAACGGAGATATCGCCATTACTCCCGGCCAGCGGCTTTCCTTCCTGCAGCAGGATCATTTTAAATATGATGAGTACCCGGTGCTGGATACCGTTATCATGGGGAATGCCAGACTGTACCAGATTATGAAGGAAAAGGATGCCATCTACATGAAGGAGGACTTTACGGACGAGGACGGCATAAAGGCGGCAGAGCTGGAGGGTGAATTTGCCACCATGAATGGATGGGAGGCAGAGTCTGACGCAGCGAATCTGCTCAATGGCCTGGGAATTGAGACCGAGCTGCACTATGTCACAGTATCCACCTTAACCGGCGCGCAGAAGGTAAAGGTGCTCCTTGCCCAGGCGCTGTTCGGAAATCCGGATATTCTTTTGTTAGATGAGCCGACCAACCACCTGGACTTAGATGCCATCGCATGGCTGGAGGAGTTTTTAATCAATTTTGAAAATACAGTGATCGTGGTATCTCATGACCGCTATTTCTTAAATAAGGTGTGCACCCATATCGCGGATATAGACTATGGCAAGATCCAGCTTTATGCTGGAAATTATGATTTCTGGTATGAGTCCAGCCAGCTGATGATCAAGCAGATGAAGGAAGCCAACCGGAAGAAGGAGGAGAAGATCAAGGAGCTTCAGGAATTTATCCAGCGCTTCTCCGCCAATGCCTCTAAATCCAAGCAGGCTACCTCCAGAAAGAGAGCTCTGGAGAAGATCCAGCTGGATGAAATAAAGCCCTCCAGCCGGAAATACCCCTATATCGATTTCCGCCCCTTCCGGGAGATCGGCAATGAGGTTCTCACAGTAGAGCATTTAAGTAAGACCATAGACGGGGTAAAGGTGCTGGACGATATTTCTTTTATTCTGGGACATGATGACAAGGTGGCGTTAGTGGGGCCAAATGAGCATGCCAAGACGGTGCTATTTCAGATCTTATCCGGTCAGATGGAGCCGGACGAGGGAAGCTATAAGTGGGGGCTGACCACCTCCCAGTCTTACTTTCCAAAGGATAACAGCGGGGAGTTTGACAATGATGACACCATCGTAGACTGGCTGACCCAGTATTCACCGGAAAAGGATGTAACCTATGTCCGGGGATTTCTGGGGCGTATGCTTTTCGCCGGGGAGGACGGAGTGAAAAAGGTGCGGGTATTATCCGGCGGGGAGAAGGTGCGCTGCATGCTGTCCAAGCTGATGATTTCCGGGGCCAATGTGCTGCTGCTGGATGAGCCTACGGATCACCTGGATATGGAGGCCATCACAGCGCTGAATAATGGCATGATCAAGTTCCCAGGGGTAATGATTTTCTCTTCCCGGGACCATCAGATCGTACAGACCACGGCCAACCGGATTATGGAGATTATTAATGGGAAATTAGTGGATAAGATTACCACCTATGACGAATACCTGGAAAGCGACGAGATGGCCAGAAAGCGGTTTACCTTTACGGTGGCGGAGTCGGATGCCCAGGATAATTAAGAATGCACTCTCGGAATCTCTCATCTCACAAAATCAGGCACAAAGAGGCCCCGAGAGTACATAAGACAGAAAAGGAGGACAGATTATGGCAAAGGACAAGAAAATGGTGGAGGCGATCACATCCATGGATGTGGATTTTGCCCAGTGGTACACAGATGTGGTTAAGAAGGCGGAGCTGTGCGACTATGCCAGCGTGAAGGGATGTATGGTTATCAAGCCGGCCGGCTATGCGCTCTGGGAGAATATTCAGAATGAGCTGGACCGCCGCTTTAAAGAGACAGGGGTACAGAATGTTTACATGCCCTTATTTATCCCCGAGGGGCTTCTGGAAAAGGAAAAGGATCATGTAGAGGGCTTTGCGCCGGAGGTAGCCTGGGTCACCCATGGAGGCTTAGAGCCTCTTCAGGAGAGGCTTTGCGTCCGCCCTACCTCAGAGACCCTGTTCTGTGACTTCTATGCTAAGGATATCCATTCCTACCGGGATTTGCCCAGAGTATATAATCAGTGGTGCTCCGTGGTCCGCTGGGAGAAGACAACCCGTCCTTTCCTGCGCTCCAGAGAATTTTTATGGCAGGAGGGCCATACTGCCCACGCTACGGCGGAGGAGGCGGAGGAGAGAACCATCCAGATGCTGAATGTGTATGCAGATTTCTGCGAGCAGATTTTAGCCATTCCTGTGATCAAGGGACAAAAGACAGATAAGGAAAAGTTTGCCGGAGCAGAGGCTACCTACACCATCGAAGCGCTGATGCATGACGGAAAGGCCCTTCAGTCCGGAACCAGCCATAATTTCGGCGACGGCTTTGCCAAGGCCTTTGGCGTGCAGTTCGCAGATAGGGATAATGCCTTAAAATATGTGCACCAGACATCCTGGGGAATAAGTACCCGGATCATCGGCGCCATCATCATGGTTCACGGCGATGATAACGGCCTGGTGTTGCCGCCTAAAATCGCCCCTACCCAGGTTATCGTGATTCCGGTTCAGCAGCAGAAGGAGGGTGTCCTGGAAAAGGCCTATGAGCTTGGCAGCCGCTTATCAAATTTCCGGGTAAAGGTAGACGATACCGATAAGAGCCCTGGATGGAAATTCAGCGAGTGCGAGATGCGGGGAATCCCTCTCCGGGTGGAGATTGGACCTAAGGACATGGCGAATCATCAGGCAGTGCTGGTCCGCCGGGATACCCACGAAAAGACCATCATTTCTCTGGATGAGCTGGAAACAGCAGTAGCGGATATGCTGGAGACGATACAGTCGGATATGCTGGAGCGGGCAAGGGCTCACAGGGAGGCCCATACCTATTCTGCTGCAAATTGGGAAGACTTTACGGAGCTGGTGAATCATAAACCGGGATTTGTCAAGGCTATGTGGTGCGGGGATCAGGCCTGTGAAGATAAAATTAAAGAAGAGACAGGCGCCACATCCCGCTGTATGCCTTTCCAGCAGGAGCACCTGGCCGACACCTGCGTCTGCTGCGGGAAGCCGGCGAAGAAGATGGTTTATTGGGGGAAGGCGTATTAAAGCGTAATAACCGGAGGTATCCATATGATCAAAACCCCCAGGGAAGTAAATGAAATCATTGCCGCGTTAAAGGCCCAGGGCTATGAAGCCTTTGCGGTAGGCGGCTGTGTCCGGGATTCCCTTTTAGGAAGGGAGCCCGGGGACTGGGATATCACCACGTCAGCCCGGCCGGAGCAGTTGAAGGGTATTTTTAAACGGACCATTGACACAGGTATTCTTCACGGCACGGTTACAGTTATGAAAAATCATGTGGGCTACGAGGTAACTACCTATCGCATTGACGGGGAATATGAGGATGGAAGGCATCCTAAGTCTGTGGAATTTACCTCCAGCTTAAAGGAGGATCTGCGCCGCCGGGATTTCACGATTAATGCCATGGCCTACAGCCAGGAGACAGGGATAATTGATGAATTCGGAGGGATGGAGGATTTAAGAGCCGGCCTCATCCGATGCGTCGGGAATCCCATGGACCGGTTTGAGGAGGATGCGCTGCGGATTTTGCGGGCCATCCGTTTTTCCGCCCAGCTTGGCTTTTCCATTGAGGAGAATACCAGAGGAGCGATCCGGGCCATCGCCCCGAATCTGGAAAAGGTCAGCAAGGAACGGATCCAGGCGGAGCTTACAAAGCTTCTTTTATCCGGGCATCCGGAGAAGATCCAGGAGGTTTATGAGCTGGGTATCAGCCCCTATGTTTCAAAATGGTTCCACCGGGTTTGCAGGGAGCATATGGCCCTGAGCTTCAGACTTCCTAGGAAGCAGTATATTCGCTGGGGGATCTTTCTAAAGGATACAGCAGAGGAGGATGTGGTCCGCATTTTAAAGGATTTAAGGATGGATAATGACACCATCTTTGGGGTGCGGCTTTTGAATCAGTGGATTTACCGGGAAATTCCTTTGGATAAGCCTGGTATCCGGCGGGCCATGAGCCAGATGGAGCCAGAGTATTTTGATGATCTGCTTATCTTAAAGGGCCATCTGGGATGGCAGCCAGCGGCTGAGGCCAGGGCATTAACAGAGGAAATCCGCCGTGATGGAGACTGTATCTCCTTAAAGATGCTGGCAGTCAGCGGAAGGGATCTGCTGGAGGCTGGCCTGGCTCCCGGGCAGGCTGTGGGAAAGGGGCTGGCAGAGCTGCTGGATTACGTCCTGGATCACCCGGAGGAAAACAAGCGGGAAACTTTGTTAAGGCGGATTACTTCCAGGCAGTTGACAGAGGGTCATGGTATGATATAATGGATGTGGCTCTGTTTTTAGGCTTTTTTGCCTTAAACAGGGGCCGCATTGCATTTTATGAGGAATGTTATTCGTAAGAAAACGTATCCGCCAAAGGCAACAGCTACAGAGTAAAGTATGATGAAAGTGCGGACCCTTTGAGGCTGCAACTTTTCCTTATTTTTCTGCTTGCCTGTTTACTCAGGCAGTCTTTCTGGTGCATTTCTAGTGCATATGGCTCCTCAGGGACCTTCTTCCAGGGAGCATCCGGCATACGCTGTCTTTCGAAAACGTTCTCATCTCATCCCCAAAATAAAACATGTCTGAAAAGCAGGGGACGCTTTGTGCGCCGTTTTATCAGACGAAAAAGGAGAGAAACGATGAAAAACAGTAACTCAGCAAAGACGCTCTACATGGTAGAGCTGGCACTGATGGTGGCCATTATTTTCGTGATGGCATTTACCCCTCTGGGCTATCTGCGGACGCCAGGGCTTTCGATTACCTTTTTGACCGTCCCGGTGGCGGTAGGCGCGATTATCCTGGGGCCGAAGGCAGGAGCCATATGCGGTCTGGCCTTTGGGCTCACCAGCTTTATACAGAGCATGAGCGGCGGGGGCTTTGGCACAGTATTATTTGGGATCAGCCCCATAGGAACCGCAGTGACCTGCGTCATTCCCAGGGTATTAGAGGGCTGGCTCTGCGGCCTGGTTTTTCAGGCAGTGCGGAAATTATCAAAGAATATACCTTATCTGGCGGCCAGTCTGGCGTGCCCGCTGTTAAATACATTATTCTTTATGTCTGCGCTGGTGCTGATATTTTACCATACGGAGTATATTCAGGGGCTGGCACAGACCCTGGGAGCCTCGAATCCATTTATGTTTGTGATTGTGTTTGTAGGACTTCAGGGAATGATCGAGGCGGCAGTGTGCACGGTGATCGCCAGCGTGGTATCCCGGACCTTAGCATTAGCCCTCCGGATGGGCTGACAGATTTCATTTAAGAAAGCGGCTTTGCAGGCAATGTGCTTTGCAGAGCCGTTTTTGGCAGCAGCACAGTAGTTTTGAAAATCATAAGGAGGATAAAAAGATGGAGATAAGCTATGGGGTGAAAGAGATTTCTATTACAGAGATTAAGGGACTTCGTATGGGAAATGCCCAGGACAGAGAGGCGATGACCGGGGTTACGGTGCTTTTATTCGACCAGGGGGCGAAGGTTGGCGTGGACATCAGCGGAGGCGGGCCAGCCTCCCGGGAGACGCCTCTGGCACTGCCCCTTACAGCGGATAATCCGGTAAATGCCATTGTACTTTCCGGGGGCTCAGCTTTTGGCCTGGCAGCCTCGGACGGGGTGATGCGCTATCTGGAGGAGCGGGGAATCGGCTATGAAACAGGCTTTGCCAGGGTGCCCTTAGTCTGCCAGTCCTGTATCTATGATCTGGGTATAGGCAGGGCAGATGTGCGGCCTGATGGAGCCATGGGATATAATGCCTGTGTGGATGCGGAGAAAAATGAACCAGTCCAGGGAAGTGTGGGAGGCGGCACTGGCGCCACCGTAGGAAAGCTATATGGCATGGCGCGGGCGTCGAAGTCCGGTTTGGGAATTTATGGAGCAGCCGTGGGAGCGCTCCAGATGGCGGCTGTGGTGATTGTGAATGCTGTAGGGGATATTGTTGATCAGGAGAATGGGAAAAAGCTGGCAGGACTTCGCGCAGAGGATGGAAATGGCTTTGGGGATTCCTGCACAGAGCTTTATAAGCTCAGCCAGAGAACGGATCTATTTAACAGTAATACTACCATCGGAGCAGTGATTACTAATGGTAGATTCTCAAAGGCAGAGATGAATAAGATTGCTTCTATGGCGCGGAGCGGGTACAGCCGCTGTATCTATCCTGTGGGAACCATGGCAGATGGAGATACGATTTATGCTGCTTCTACAGGAGAGGTGGATGCAGACCTGAATGTGGCAGGGACGCTGGCTGCAAGGGTAATGGAACAGGCCATTAAAAATGCGGTCCTAACCGCTGGAGCGCAAAGGCCATAAGAAAAAGACTGGCATAATTCGTCCCCTTGTTTCATAGTTTGGAAGTAGCTAATCAGAGATGATGTGTGGCATACAGGAATACTAGAAACGCAAGGGGGAATATCCATGGCCATAAGTGATCGGTATGAGGAGGTTTTGAAGCAGTATGAGCTTCAGGTGAATGGGGTAAGGAAAGGGCGTGGAGCCTGGATTTGCGAGACGGATCAGGGAATGAAAAGCCTGCGGGAATATCAGGGTACCATAAAACGCCTGGAGTTTGAGGACCAGGTAATCAGCCGGCTGAAGGAGGAGACGGGCCTGGCAGCGGATCAGTATATCCGGAATCAGGAAGGGCGGCTTCTGACTACAGCAGAGGATGGAACCGGCTTTATCTTAAAGGACTGGTACGGAGACCGGGAATGCAGTTTAAAGGATGGGAAGGAGGTGTGCCAGGCAGTGGGGGCCATCGCCCTGCTGCACAAAAGCCTTCGGGAGATTCCCTTTCAGGAGGAGTGGGCCATGGGGTCTACCCTTCCCAGCCTGGCAGTGCAGGACATGGAGCGGCATAACCGGGAGCTGAAGCGTGCCAGGACGTATATTCGGGGAAAAAGAAAGAAGTCGGATTTCGAGCTTTGTGTTATGCAAAGCTTCCAGCCTTTTTTTGAGCAGGCAGAGGAGGCGGCAGAGGGGATTTCTGGCTTGTGGGAGTCAGGAAAGGAGCCACGCTTCCTTTGTCATGGGGATTTAGACCATCATCATGTACTGATAGGGGACTCCTATGTGGCAGTGGTGGAGTATAACCGTCTCCACATGGGCCTTCAGATGGAGGATTTATACCGCTTTATTCGAAAGGCCATGGAAAAGCATAACTGGAGCCTTGCGCTTGGGATGGATATGCTGGAGGCCTATGAGGCGGTGCTTCCCTTAAAGGAGAAGGAACGCCGATGCCTGTACTATTTATTTTTATACCCGGAAAAGTACTGGAAGCAGATTAATTACTACTTTAATGCTAATAAGGCATGGATTCCTGCACGAAATATGGATAAAATTGTAAGTCTGCAGGAGCAGGAGAAGGTCAGGAAGGAGTTTTTGCAGAAGCTGCGGGAATGACGGGGAAGAGATTGTAGATTTTGATGAATTTTGTGCATGTATACTTTCCTTTTTTTGCTTTTTTATGGTATAATCAAAAAAATAATTGCATTAAAAAGCAGGAGGCGCAAGAACGTATGAAAGATTACATGAAGATCTACAATGAATGGCTGTCCAATCCATACTTTGATGAGGCCACTAAGGAAGAGCTCCGGGGGATTGCAGGGGATGAGAACGAGATTAAAGAGCGGTTTTACATGGACCTGGAATTCGGCACAGCCGGCCTGCGGGGAGTGATTGGCGCCGGAATTAACCGGATGAATATTTATGTGGTCCGCCGGGCAACCCAGGGACTGGCAAACTACATAATCAAGCAGGGCGGCGCCTCAAAGGGCGTGGCCATTGCCTATGATTCCCGCCATATGTCCCCGGAATTTGCCATGGAGGCAGCGATGACGCTGGCGGCAAATGGAATCAAGGCTTATAAGTTCGAATCGCTCCGCCCTACGCCGGAGCTGTCCTTTGCAGTGCGCCAGCTGGGCTGTATTGCCGGAATTAACATTACCGCTAGCCATAATCCGCCGGAGTATAACGGCTATAAGGTTTACTGGGAGGATGGCGCGCAGTTTACACCGCCTCATGATAAGGGCGTTACAGAAGAGGTGCTGGCTATCGAGGATTTGTCCGCTGTGAAGGTTACAGACGAGGCGAGCGCTGCGGCGGCTGGATTATATCAGGTAATCGGCGCAGATATAGATGATTTGTATATTGCCCAGGTGAAGGCTCAGGTGGTAAACCAGGCGGCCATCGACAAGATGCAGGATCAGATAAGCATCATCTATACCCCGCTTCACGGCACAGGAAATATTCCAGCAAGAAGAGTGATGAAGGAGCTGGGCTTTGAACATGTGTATGTGGTTCCGGAGCAGGAGCTTCCGGATGGCGACTTCCCTACAGTCAGCTATCCTAACCCGGAGGCAAAGGAAGCCTTTGAGCTGGGCTTAAAGCTGGCAAAGGAAAAGGATGCGGATCTGGTGCTGGCTACAGACCCGGATGCAGACCGTCTGGGTGTTTATGTAAAGGATGGGAAATCCGGTGATTATATCCCCTTAACCGGGAATATGTCCGGTTCTCTTCTCTGTGAGTATGTGCTGAGCCAGAAGGCGGCGGCAGGAAAGATTCCAGCAGACGGCCAGGTGGTGAAATCCATAGTGACAACCAATCTGGTGGATGCAGTTGCCAGGAATTATGGCTGCAGGCTGGTGGAGGTGCTTACCGGCTTTAAATGGATTGGGAAAGAAATTTTAAAGAATGAGCAGACCGGTGAGGGAAGCTATTTATTCGGCATGGAGGAGAGCTATGGCTGTCTGATCGGGGCATATGCAAGGGACAAGGACGCGATCTCAGCCACTGCAGCTCTGTGCGAGGCGGCAGCCTACTATAAAGAGAAGGGCATGACGCTGTGGGATGCTATGGTTGCCATGTATGATAAGTATGGCTACTATAAGGACGCAGTACAGTCCATCGGCTTAAAGGGGATCGAAGGCCTGGCAAAGATCCAGTCTATTATGGAGACCCTGCGGAATAATACCCCTGCAGAGGTGGGCGGCTATCAGGTGGTTTCTGCCAGGGATTACAAGCAGGACACCATCAAGGATATGGCTACCGGCCAGGTGACTCCTACCGGGCTCCCCGCATCTAATGTGCTTTACTATGACTTAGAGGATGGAGCATGGCTGTGTGTAAGGCCCTCCGGAACAGAGCCGAAGATAAAGTTCTACTATGGAATTAAGGGATCCTCCCTGGCAGATGCAGATGAGAAGTCTGCTGCTATGGGCAAGGCGGTGCAGGCGATGGTAGATACGATGCTGTAAGAAAAGAATAGCTAGAAAAAGGGGGTTCGGAGAGGGAATTCTCCGGACCCCTTTGCTCCGCTTGGCATTTCTTTTTTTATAAAGCAGGTGAAAAATGTAAGTACTTACAAAAAGTTTATAAAAACTATTGATTTTATTTAAAAAGTGTAGTATAGTAAGCCTAGACAACACGGGAAAAACATGATATTGAGTCAGATGTAAGTACTTACAAAAATTATGGAGGTAGCAAAGTATGAGCACACAGGTAAAAGAAACAGTAATTCAGTTTGGCGAGGGCGGATTTTTACGAGGATTTGTGGATTATTTTTTCCACAAGCTGCAGGAGAAGGGGTTATATGATGGAAAGATTGTTGTAGTACAGCCCATTGAGAAAGGAATGTGCCAGATGCTTGCAGATCAGAACTGCGAGTATAATCTGTTCCTCCGGGGCATTGAAAATGGACAGGTGGTGAACGAGCACACCCATATCACCTCGATCTCCAGAGCATTAAATCCCTACACACAGTATGAGGAGTACATCGCTCTGGCAGAGAATCCGGATCTGCGGGTGCTGGTATCTAATACCACGGAGGCAGGAATCGAGTATTTAGGCACAGAGAAGCTGACAGACACACCGCCCAAGTCCTATCCGGCGAAGCTGACTCAATTCTTATATAAGCGTTTCCAGGCCGGGTTAAAGGGCATGATTCTGCTTCCCTGTGAGCTGATTGACGAGAACGGCGCTAATTTAAAGGCCTGTGTATTAAAATACGCGGATTTGTGGGAGCTGGGAGATGGGTTTAAAAACTGGCTGGAGCAGGAGAACGACTTCTGCAGCACCCTGGTAGACCGGATTGTAACTGGCTATCCCAGAGATGAGGTGGAGGAACTGACAAAGCAGATCGGCTACAAGGATAACCTGATTGATACAGCTGAGATTTTCCATCTGTGGGTGATCGGCGGGCATCATGAGGACGAGCTGCCATTTAACAAGGCTGGATACAATATCGTGTGGACTGACGATGTGAAGCCCTATAAGAAGAGAAAGGTACGTATTTTAAACGGCGGCCACACCTCCATGGTACTGGGAGCATATCTGTATGGCTTAGAGACCGTAGGAGAGTGCTTAAAGGATGAGACCGTGCGGTCATATCTGGAGAGATGCCTGTTTGATGAAATCGTGCCCACCTTGGGGAACAGCGAGACAGATGTGAAGTTTGCCAAGGATGTACTGGAGCGGTTCTCCAACCCATTTATTAAGCATATGCTCCTTAGCATTGCGCTGAATTCTGTCAGCAAGTTCCAGGTACGTGTACTGCCTACCATCTTAGAGTATAAGGAGAAATTCGGGAAATATCCGGCAGCACTGACCTTCTCCATGGCCAGCCTGATCGCTTTCTACCGCACGGACAAGGCAAATGACGGAGAAGAGATCATGAGCTTTATGAAGACGGCCTCCGTGGAAGAGATCATGAAGAGACAGGATTACTGGCAGGCAGATTTAACGGATATGATCCCCTTGGTTCAGGAATACTATGACCTGATTCAGGAAAAGGGCATGGCAGAGGCTTATAAGGTTGTGTTAAATCATTAAGAATCAAAGAAAGAAAACCGCCGGTTTCCGGCGGTTTTTTAATATAGTGAGAAGGGCTATTGGGATGAGGCGGCGGTTTCCGGCGGAAAGCCGTCGATTAAGGTAACTGCTCCGCAGATGCTGGGGTAATAGCTTCCATACTCCTCACGCTCAGCGATCCGCAGCTTATAGTATTTTCCAGTTTTAATTTCCTTATAAACCTGGGCCTCTTCAAAACGGTCCGCCAGGGCCAGATTGGTGATCTGGAAGGTCTCTGCATTTCCATTGCGGTCTGTGGTGTGGATCAGGTAAACAGCCTCGTCATTGATCTCCGTGATTTCCTTTAGCTCTACCTGGATTTCCACATAACGCATGTCGTGGTCATTATCTTTTCTGGGCTGGAGGGCCAGGAAGGCCAGGATGCCGATGATAATCAGACCGCCGATGATATCCCAGATGATTTTGGCAAGAGTGTCTTTTACTGGATTCATTTTTCTTCCCTTTCTTGTAAAAAACTGTTCTGTGAAATCCACATTACATCCTTATGAAGGTTTTGTCAATAAGAAAAAAGGATTTTTACAGCAGATATACAGGAATGACTCATGAGCCAGGCAGCGAAAGGCATAGTATTATAAAAAATGCAGGCGGGAAAAGCAATGGGAAAATGGCTGCGTGCTGTCTGGCTCGGGGCGATGACAGCGTGGTGCCTGCTGGCCATGGGGAGCCGGCTAAGCAGGTATTCCGCGGCGGATTGGCTTCAAAGGGATGACAGAAATGAGGACAGGATAACAATAGAGACCGGGGTAAGGGCAGGGATGGAATTTGCGCAGGGGGAGGCGGGAAGGAAAACCGTTGCACTTACCTTTGACGACGGCCCCCATGAGACCTGGACTCCGGCCCTGCTGGACGGGCTAAAGGAGCGGGGGGTAAAGGCGACCTTTTTCCTCATGGGGGAAAATATTGAAGGAAAGGAAGAGATCGTAAGGAGGATAGCGGAGGAGGGCCATCTGATCGGCAATCACAGCTACCGCCATGTACAGCTTACAAAAGCGGGGGTGGATGATGTCTGTGAGTCTTTCGAAAGGACAGGAGATATAATAGAAGAATTAACAGGAAGGAGGCCGCAGTATGTGCGGCCTCCTTATGGAGATTGGAATGAGGAGCTGGAGTGCAGAACAAACCTGACAACTGTTTTATGGAATGTGGACAGCATGGACTGGAGTTCCCAGAGCAGCAGTCAGATTGCAGGCAAGGTGTGCCGGGAGGTGGAGGATGGAGATATTATTTTGATGCACGATATTTTCCGCTCCTCTGAGGAAGCTGCGCTGGAAATTATCGACCGCCTGACCCAGGAGGGATGGCGGTTTGTAACAGTGGATGAACTGATGGTAGATTGAATTGCCTTTTTTTATTTGATGTGATATAGTATAGCTAAATAGACCTTCCTACGTCGGGGCAGGCTTTTAGTGAGGAAGGTACATAGATAATGAAAGGGGAGGTAGAATTTTGAAGGATACAACATTAGTGGTTATGGCAGCTGGCATTGGCAGCCGGTTTGGGGGCGGGATCAAGCAGCTGGCGCCTGTGGGGCCAAACGGCGAGATTATTATGGACTATTCCGTGCACGATGCCTTAGAGGCAGGTTTTAATAAGGTGGTATTTATTATCCGCAGGGATTTGGAGGATGACTTTAAGGAGATCATCGGGAACCGGATGGCGAAGCTGACCAAGGTAGAATATGCATATCAGGAGCTGGAGGATCTTCCAGCCGGATTTGCCGTGCCGGAGGGGAGAAAGAAGCCTTGGGGGACTGGTCATGCAGTGCTTACTGTAAAGAACCTGGTGAAGGAGCCCTTTATTGTGATTAATGCAGATGATTATTATGGAAAGGAAGGCTTCCGCAAGATCCATGATTATCTGGTACAGGAGGAAGGGCAAAGTGATGTGTATTCTATGTGTATGGCTGGCTTTGTCCTTAGAAATACCCTCAGCGAGAACGGCACAGTGACCAGAGGCGCCTGTGAGGTGGATGGAGAAGGGTATTTAAAGCAGGTTACGGAAACCTTTGGCATCCAGATGGGGGCAGACGGACTGCAGGCAGAGAATGAGAAGGGAGAGCCGGTGACGGTCCGGGCGGATCAACTGGTATCCATGAATATGTGGGGGCTGCCGCCCGCATTTTTAGATGAGCTGGAAAAGCGTTTCCCTGAATTTCTGGCAGATATTCCAGAGGGGAATCTGAAAGCGGAGTTTCTTCTGCCCCAGGTGATCGACAGCCTGGTGAAGGAGGGGAAGGCCAAGGTCAAGGTGCTGGATACCCAGGACAAATGGTTCGGTGTAACTTATCAGGAGGATAAGGAAGCAGTGGTGAACGCTATCCGCAAGCTGATCGCAGATGGTGTTTATAAAGAGAAGCTGTTTTCATAAAACAGCTTCTGCTAGATGATATGAGAGTCCGGCAAGCCGGACTCTTTTTCAGAAGCCGGGCCAGGATGAAATTTGCCGAAAGACATGAGGAGACCCCGGTTAAAAAGCAACCGGGGTAATTATGAAAAATCTATGTGCAATTTGTCTAGTGGAGAGAAAGTTTTTAATAACTTTCTATGCATTTAGTATAAAGAAGCAATGTGAATAAACTATGAACATTGTGTAAATAGATTATGAAAAGATAATGGGAAAATATGGAGGAGATTATGGCAGAAGAGACAAAACGAAAAACCTTGGTAATCGGACATAAAAATCCGGATACAGATTCCATTTGCTCTGCAATTTGCTATGCGAATCTGAAGGAAAAGCTGACAGGAAGGGTGTATGAACCGGGAAGAGCGGGAAATGTGAACTCGGAGACTCAGTTTGTGCTGGATTATTTCCACGTGAAAAAGCCGAGGATGGTTCAGACCGTTCGCACTCAGGTGAAGGATATCGAGATTCGGGAGACAAAGGGGGTTCGGAAAAATATTTCTCTGAAGAATGCGTGGAACCTGATGCAGAAGGAGAATGTGGTGACGCTGGCTGCAGTAACTGACAGCGGTCTGCTGGAGGGGCTGATTACTGTGGGAGATATCACCAAATCCTATATGAATGTATATGACAGCAGCATTCTCTCCAAAGCAGTTACCCAGTATTCTAATATAGTGGAGACGCTGGAGGGGGTTATGGTAATCGGAGATGAGAATGATTACTTCGGAAAGGGGAAGGTACTGATTGCGGCAGCGAATCCGGACATGATGGAGTTTTACATAGAGCCCAATGATCTGGTGATTTTAGGAAACCGCTATGAATCCCAGCTCTGCGCCATCGAGATGGAGGCCAGCTGCATTATTGTCTGTGAGGGCGCAGGGGTTTCCATGACCATTAAAAAGCTGGCCCAGGAGAAGGGCTGTTCGATCATCACCACCCCTTATGATACCTATACCGCAGCCCGGCTTGTTCATCAGAGCATGCCCATCAGCTACTTTATGAAAACAGAGCATCTGATTACCTTTGATGAGGAGGATTTCACCGAAGAGATAAAGGACGTGATGGCCAGCAAGCGGCATCGTGACTTTCCTATACTGGATAAAAACGGCCATTATAAAGGAATGATTTCCAGGCGGAATTTGCTTGGCGCCAGGGGAAAAGCTGTGATTTTAGTGGATCACAATGAAAAGGGACAGGCAGTAGACGGCATTGAAGGCGCGGATATCCAGGAAATCATCGATCACCACAGACTGGGGGCGGTGGAAACCATATCCCCGGTATATTTCCGAAATCAGCCTCTGGGATGCACTGCCACCATTGTGTATCAGATGTATCAGGAGCATGGGATTCAGGTTGAGCCTCCGATCGCCGGGCTTCTTTGCAGCGCGATCCTATCAGATACCCTTCTTTTCCGCTCCCCTACCTGTACAGTTGTGGACCGGGCGGCGGCTATGGAGCTGGCGGAGATTGCGGGAGTGGAAATCGAAGGCTTTGCCGGAAAGATGTTTGCCGCCGGGAGTAATTTAAAGGGAAAGACCGATCGGGAGATCTTTTACCAGGATTTCAAGCAGTTTGAAGCTGGAAAGGTGAAGTTTGGGGTAGGACAGATCAGCTCCGTGAATACAGAGGAGCTGGAGGACTTAAAGTCAAGGCTGCTGCCGTTTTTGAAAAAAGCGAATCAGGAGCATGGGACGGATATGATGTTTTTTATGCTGACGAATATCCTCACAGAGTCCACGGATCTTTTATGTGAGGGAACGGGTGCGGAGCAGCTGATTGGGAAGGCCTTCCATGTGGCAGAAAGGGAAGGGGAGAAAAACCAGGCAGAAAGCCAGGTGATCTGCCTGCCGGGAGTGGTTTCCAGGAAGAAGCAGCTGGTTCCTGGAATCATGATTGCCGAGGGATAATGCTGGAAAGGAAGGAATATGAAGGAGAGAACAGGGCAGAGGGCGGACGGGCCCGGGGAGGAGAAGGAGTTCTGGAGAGCGGGAAATATGCTGTATCCGGTTCCTGCCGTGATGGTAAGCGTCAGGCGGCCGGGGGAGCGCCCGAATATTATCACCATTGCCTGGGCGGGGACTGTGTGCTCTGCGCCAGCTATGGTGTCTATCTCTGTGCGGAAGGAACGGTATTCCTATGATATTTTAAAGGAGACTGGGGAATTTGTGGTGAATCTGGTTACAAGGAAGCTGGCTGCGGCAGCAGATTACTGCGGCGTAAGGTCGGGGAGGGATACGGATAAGTTTCAGGCCATGGGACTGACTCCTCAGGAATCCCGGCAGGTTTTTGCACCGGGAATTAAGGAAAGCCCGGTAAATATCGAGTGCAGGGTAACCCAGGTGATTCCCCTGGGAAGCCATGATATGTTTTTAGCCCAGGTGCTGGGGGTGACCGTGGATAAGGGCTATTTAGACGCCAGGGGCAAGCTCCGCTTAAATGATGCCGGGCTTGTGGCCTATTCCCATGGAGAGTATGCTGTGCTGGGGGAGAAGCTGGGAACCTTTGGGTTTTCAGTACAAAAGGGAAAAACCAGGAGGAAAAAGTCATGAAATCCAATATTACCTTAATTGGGATGCCCTCCTCTGGAAAGAGCACCATTGGCGTGCTTTTGGCGAAGCGGCTGGGCTACTCTTTTGTGGATGTGGACATTGTGCTTCAGGAGCAGGAGGGCCGGCTCTTAAAAGAGATAATTGCAGAGGATGGGATGGAGGGCTTTTTAAAGGCGGAGGAGCGGGTGAATGCAGGCCTGCAGGTAAAGCGCTCGGTCATCGCCCCGGGAGGCTCTGTCATCTACGGACAAAGGGCTATGGAGCATTTAAAGGAGATCAGCGAGATCGTATATCTGAAAATGAGCTACCCTGAGATGAAACGGCGGATCGGAAATGTCACAGATCGGGGTGTGGCGTTGAAGCCGGGATTTACCCTGTATGATCTGTATCAGGAGCGGTCGCCTTTGTATGAGAAATACGCGGACCTGGTGGTGGATGAGGGGGCATTTGAACAGCCTGGGGAAATCGTGGATTATCTTCGGGCTTTGACAGAAGAAAAGATGGCAAAGAGGCTGCCGCGCTAGGAGGGATTCCTCCTGGGCGGACAGCCTCTTAATCTTTGTATTTACAACATATTAATGTACCGCAGCAGCCGATCAGCCGCCTCCATCCCCACATACATGCATGCGGCGATGATAGCCAGGGCCAGAAGAAGGAATACCAGCTTATAGATCAGATACGCCTTAGCGAAATCCCTGCGCTGGTCCTTTTTATTGAAGGCCATGATCAGCAGGTAGATCCATCCGAAGAGAGGGATATTCATAATCATAAAGGTATTAAACCAGCTGCGGACAGGAGAGCGGCGCACATAGCCCTCCTCCTCTGTAACAGAGAAGGCCGGCCCTTTCTTTTTACTGCCGGATTGAGAAGAGGCCGGCTTTTTTTGCGGCTTCTTCTTATCACGTTCCTTACCGGAGGGAGGCTCCTCCTTCTTTTCTTCAGCCAGAGGAAATTCACTGTGCTGTAAATAAGAGGGCGTTTCCCAGGAGGGCATATTCGCCTTTAAAGGAGGCAGCTCATTTGCAGGAGCAGAAGTTTTTGTGGGATCGTTCATTAATTGTCACCTCCCGGATTTTGAGGAATTACCACCACCCGGCCAGATGTTATGCCGGTCTCATTGCCAGAGACAGCGCCGGGGCCTCCGGAATAATCCGGTTTTGCCTCTGTCTGGGGTTCAGTAGCCTGGGCGGCCGCCTGAGCCGCTGCCGCCGCTTGGGCGGCTGCCGCTGCCTCCAGCTGCCGCTGGGCTTCAGCCATGGCCGCCGCCTGGGCTGCCTGGGCTGCCTGGGCATCTGCCTCACTCTGCCGGTTTGCGTATGCCTGTATCTCTGCAGTCCGCATAGAGAGCTGGGGCTGGAAGTATTCGTAACGGCTTTCGATTCGGGCTAGAATGTCGTCCCGCTCAGGGCTTTCATTGACCCGGCTGAGATTTGCCATCATGGAGCGGTAGGTTTCCTGAACCCAGTACCCATCCGCGGCATTCTGGATAATACGGGCTTCAAAAGCATCCAAATCGTGATATAATTCTGCTAAAATCTGAGCCTGGCTATTCTCATAATCAGCCACAGCGGCCCGGAAATCCGAGGTGGTGCTGAAGTAATCGGTATGTCCGGTGTCCGGATCCGCCTTGCGCACCACGGTAACCGGCTGTTCCCAGTCCCAGGGCTCCAGCCCGGTGTGAATCTCATCCATCACCCGCTTCCAGATCCGTCCCGCATAGGTGCTTCCGAATACGCCCGGCATGGCCCTGGGGATGTCATAGCCTACCCAGATGGCAGTGGTGTAGTAGCGGGTATAGCCGCAGAACCAGGTGTCCTTGTTGCTGTTTGTGGTGCCGGTTTTGCCGGCGGCGGGCATCTTATTGCTTAAGGACAAGCCCCTTCCTGTGCCGTAGGGGGAGGTCATGGTGCCCTTTAATACATCGGTGACGATAAAGGCGGAATCCTCCAGATACACCTGCTTGGTGGAGGCGCGGCTGTTTTTCGTCAGCTCGCCATCATGCTCGTGGATAATCTTCTGGATGCAGGTGCGGTCATTGTACACGCCATAATTTGCTAATGTGCTGTAGCCCTTGGCCATGTCCACTACACGGAGCCCATTGGTAAAGCCGCCGATGCTGAGAGAGGGAAGGCCATTATCCACATAGGTGATCTTCTGAAATTCCATATTTCCCAGATATTGAAGTCCGGTATACACGCCGATATCCTCCAGGATCTGCCAGGCTACAGTATTTAAGCTTCGGTTCAGCGCCTCCCGCAGTGTAACATCTCCGTGGTAGCGTCCGCTGCTGTTGGAGGGCCCGTCCTCCCATTTATGGTCATTGACAACGCGGGAGGGGTAGTAATCTCCTGTGTCAAAGGCGGGGGTATAATCGATGAGGGGCTTGATGGTGCTGCCAGGCTGGCGGGCGCTTAAGTATGCCCGGTTAAATTGATCCTCTGTACCCCGGCCGCCTACGATGGCCACCACATAATTGGTCTGGTTATCCACGATCACACCGGCCCCCTGAAGGGCGTATTTCCCATTTTCCTGAAGCTCTGTAAAGGAAGCCAAGCTGGAATCTATGGCGGTCTGAAGCTGGGCCTGGATCGTATTATCCAGGGAAGTATAGATCTGAAAGCCCCCGGCCCGGATTAAGTCGGTTTTCAGGCCGTATGCCTCATTATACCGCTCCATATACCGGGTATAATCGTCCTTGTCCTCAAATAAATACTGAAACTGGAAGCCGTCCTCCTTCATCAGCTCCAGGGCGGCACAGTGGACTGCATAGCTGGTCTGATAGCTTTCATCCGTTCCTTCCATGGTTTCCTGAACGATGCTTAAGGGAATTTTTATGTAATCCTCATATTCCTTCTGAGTAAGATAACCCACCTCAAGCATGCTCTTTAGCACGTCATTGCGCTTTTCCAGGGCAGCTTGAGGATGCCTTACCGGGTCATAGGCAGAGGGGCTGTTGCTGATGCCCACCAGAACAGCCGCCTCATACACCTCAAGCTCAGAAGCCTTCTTGCCAAAATAGTACCGGCTGGCAGCCTGGACTCCATTACACTGGTGGCCATAAAAGTTGGTATTACAGTAAAATTCCATAATATCCGCCTTGGAAAACTTCTTTTCCACCTCCGGAGCCAGAAGAATTTCCACTACCTTCCGGGTAAAGGTCTGCTCCTGGGTTAAATATGTATTTTTAATGACCTGCTGGGTGATGGTGCTTCCGCCCTGGGTAATGTTCCCATTGTGCTTTACCAGAGCCAGGGCCGCCCGCATGGTGGCAATCCAGTCGACTCCGGTATGGGTTTTAAAACGCCGATCCTCCTGGGCTATGTAGGCATTTTGCAGATTAATGCTGATATCATTAATATCCACATATTCATAATGCCCTGCATTGATCAGACCGATCTGGTTCCCATCCTTGTCATAGATGATGGTATCACTCAGCATGCTGAAATCGGAATGATCCATGGAGGCAAGGGTATCGTAAGCCACCTCACGGCAGTGGTCCAGTTCCGGCTTCACCTTCATGTAGATGAAGATGCCGGTGCACAATCCTGCGATGCAGCACAGCGTCAGTGCTGACAGCAGCGCCTTGAAAATCCAGCCAGCCATACCTAAAAGGCTGAAAAGCAGGGTTAAAATACCTTTCCAGATTGTGTATAAGATTGAACCAAATTTTTTCATAAATTTTGTCCTTTCTTTTCCGTTTCCTGTATTGAAAACACTGTGCTTATTATTATAAACCATTATTTCAGAAAAGCATATAGGTAAAGTGGGGGAAAAAGCATAAAAATCTTGGGAAATTTGCATTAAAAGGGGGACACAGGATGTTTTTCGGCAAATTTCATGGGATTTCTGCGAATCTGCTTATTTTACTTGCGGCAACGGCAAAAATCGGGCTATAATGTAAAGAAACGAAAGCAGATTAAGGAGTGAAATGTTCATGAGAGGAGAACCCATCCGTGCAGCGGTAATTTCGGATACTCACGGACTGCTGCGGCCGGAGGTGGAGCAGGTAATTGCCTCCTGTGATGTCGTGATCCATGCAGGTGATTTTGACAACCAAATGCTGTATCATAAATTAAATATCAGCCAGCCCCTTTTTGGGGTCAGGGGCAACAACGACGGATATTGGGCCGGGCAGCTGCCTCTGGTAAGGAGCTTCCAGCTGTCCAGGGTGAAGTTTATTATGGCTCATCAGCGTTCGGATATCCCTAAGAGCTTAGGGGAGGAGCAGGTGGTGATCTACGGCCATTCCCATGTGTACGACCAGCAGATGGAGGAGGGAAGGCTCTGGCTGAATCCCGGGAGCTGCGGCTACAGGCGGTTTACCCTTCCCCTGTCCCTGGCAGTGATGACCCTTTACGAGGGCAGCTATGAGGTGAAAACCATCTGGCTGGATGAAAAATACGGAAGGGAACCATGGAAAAAGGGGGAGGAAGAGGAAGCCTCCAGACGGGAACAGCAGGAGCGGGATCAGCTGTTTCTAATCGCGAAAATTATGCGCTTTATGAGGCGGGGGGAGAGGATCAGCTGGGTGGCGGATAACTTAAAAGCAGAGCCGGCCTTTGTAGAAACTATTTATAGGCACTGCAAAGCCCACCCAGGTGCAAATGCCCATCAAATCCTGGATAATTATGTTTGACAAATGTTTTCCATAAGAGTTACATTATAAGAGGAAGAAAAATTGGAGGAATGGGAAGGATGAAGAAACGATTTGCATTGGCAGCTATGGCGGCGATTATAATGGCGGCCTCAGGCTTTCCAGCGTATGCTGGCACCTGGCAGCAGGATGCCGGAGGATGGTGGTATCAGAATGAGGATGGCAGCTGCCTTAAAAATGGATGGAACTGGGTAGGGGGAAGGTGCTATTACTTTACTCCGGAGGGATACTGCCTGGTAAGCACCACGACCCCGGACGGCTATACCGTGGATGGGAGCGGGGCATGGGTGGTTAATGGTGTGGTTCAGACCCAGGGGGAGGATACAGGGACGGTTTCCGTAAGCGATCTCACCCTCTCTCTGCCTGCCGGCTATGCCCTTCAGGACAGCCATCAGGCAGGGGATGGGGTTTATCTGTTCCATGAACAGGGAAATGGAGGGATTGGCATACTGTCCAGAGAGGTGCCGGAGGCGGCAGATTTTCGCGGCCAGGTAGAGGCCAGGAGCCAGGAGATCGCAGACGCAGCTATGAGCGGGCTGGGTGTTCCGGCATCCAGGGAGGCAAAGAGCTTTCCCACAGGGACCTGGTTTGCCTATTGCTATCCGGATGGGTCAGCCATGGGCTTTCAAGGAGCTCTTTATGCCTATATCCGGGTAAATCACACCAAATGTCAGATGGTTTTATTTACTGGAAGCACCGGGGTAAATCCGGACGAGATCATGATGAATAATCTAAAATAGAGAAAAACAGGTGTCAGAGAGGACACCGGAAAGCGGAAGAATATGTATCAAATCAATTTTAATCAACCGGAACGGGTGCACTTTATCGGAATCGGAGGCATCAGCATGAGCGGACTGGCGGAAATCCTTTTGGATGAGGGCTTTTCTATTTCCGGCTCGGATGCCCATAGGACAGAGCTTACAGAGCGCCTGGAGGAGAAAGGGGCCAGGATTTCCTACGGCCAGCGGGCTTCCAATATCACAGAGGATATAGATGTGGTAGTGTATACAGCCGCGATTCATCCGGATAATCCGGAATTTATGGCGGCCCAGTCCAAAGGGCTTCCTATGCTGACCCGCGCCCAGCTTTTAGGTGAGATGATGCAGAATTACCAGCATGCGGTGAATATTTCCGGGACCCATGGAAAGACCACCACCACCTCCATGCTGGCGGAGATCCTCCTGGCAGCAGAGCGAAACCCCACCATCAGTGTGGGGGGCATACTGCCGGCCATCGGGGGAAATATACGGGTAGGAGGGCAGGAGCTTTTTGTCACAGAGGCCTGCGAGTATACCAACAGCTTCCTGTCCTTTTATCCGACGATGGAAATTATCCTGAATATCGAAGCGGATCACCTGGACTTTTTTAAGGATCTGGAGGATATCCGCCACTCCTTCCGTAAGTTTGCCCAGAAGCTGGATGAAAAGGGGATACTGATTATTAACCGGGAGATTAAGGCTCTGGAAGAGATTACCCAAGGTCTGCCCTGCCGGGTAATCACCTTCGGGCCGGATCCAAAGGCCAGCGATTACAGTGTCAGGGACATATCCTACGATGCCTGCGCCAGAGCCTCCTATACCCTGCTGATTCATGGAAAGGAAGCCGGCCAGGTGAAGCTGGGTGTGCCGGGGGAGCATAATATCTATAATTCCCTTTCTGCCATTGCAGCTTCTGTGGAGCTGGGCGTGCCCTTAGAGGCTATTTTTAAGGGGCTGAAGGAATTTACCGGAACCAACCGCCGGTTTGAAAAAAAGGGAGAGGTGGGCGGCGTGACCGTGATTGATGATTATGCCCACCATCCCCAGGAGATTGCCGCCACCTTAAAGACCGCGAAGAACTATCCTCATAAAAAGCTGTGGTGTGTATTCCAGCCTCATACCTATACCAGGACAGCCGCCCTTCTGGATGATTTTGCCCAGGCTCTTCTGGAGGCAGATGAGGTGATTCTGGCGGATATTTATGCAGCCAGAGAGGTAAATACCCTGGGGATCAGCTCACGCGATATTCAGGAAAAAATCACGAAGGCCGGTGGAAAAGCGCACTATATCCCGTCTTTTGATGAAATTGAGACATTTATTTTAGCAAATTGTGTTCCCGGAGATTTGTTGATAACTATGGGGGCCGGAGATATCGTAAAAGTGGGGGAGAGGCTCTTGGGTCTGTAAGTTATCCACAATATCCACATAGTTTTCAACATTTTATGTAAAGAAACTATGTGGATGTTTTTATTTACATAAAAAATTACCTGACAATTCAGGAAATCCTTTATTTCATGGGATTTCGACCAGGTTCGACAGGGATAAAAAACAAGAATCCACCAGGTTATCCACATTATCCACAATATCCACAGCAGATTTTGTGGATAAGTCGGGCTATTTCCTTTTTTTCGACCTTGTGTTATGATGATGGAGGCAGGAGAAAATGGACAGGCAGAACAGGGAAAGGGTGAGTAAGGAATGGCGTGGGAATTAAACCATAAGCTCCAGGTGAATGGAACCCTGGTTTCCAATACATTTATTGATGAGCATATGGCCGGAGCCAGCGGAGAGTATGTTAAAGTGTATCTCTATCTGCTTCGCCATCAGGGGGAAGTTGCGGATGCAGGGATGGTGGCAGAGGCCCTGCATTACACAGAGGGAGATGTGAGGCGTGCAATTTCCTACTGGGAGAAGGCCGGCGTCTTAGAGGTATCGGAGGAGGGGCCAAGGGCTTCCTTCGGGGAGCCAGAGCCATATACCCCACGGGAAAAAAAGGATACCGTAAACCGGCTGGCAGATGACGATGACTTTTCTCAGCTTCTCTACATTGCGCAGAAGTATATGAATAAAATATTTACCCGGAGAGATTGTGAGATCTTTGGGTATTTATATGGGGAGCTGAAGCTCCCTGCAGAGCTTTTGGAATATTTGGTGGAGTTTTGCGTTCAAAATGGCCATACCAGCATCCGCTACATGGAAACCGTAGCCATTAACTGGCACAAAAGGGGGGTGGTTACGGTAGAGGAGGCAAAGGGCTATACGGCAGGCTTCCATAAGGACGCCTTTGCAGTGATGAAGGCCTTTGGGCTGAATGACCGCAGGCCGGCAGCTGCGGAGCAGCAATTTATGGAGACCTGGTTTGGCGCTTATGGATTTACCAGGGAAGTGGTGGTGGAGGCCTGTAACCGAACCATCAGAAGCACCCACACCCCCAGCTTTCAATACGCAGATAAAATTCTGGCAGAGTGGAAAAAGGCAGGGGTAAAGAATTTATCGGATGTGGAGGATCTGGACATGATCCGGCAGAGCCAGGAAAAGGGAAGGATCCAGGAGAAAAAGGGCGAGGGAAAGAGGATGGACGGCCGAAAGGGGAACGGAGGAAACCGATTCCACAATTTTGAACAGAGCACCACGGACTATGATTCTCTGATGATGGAGAAGGTACGGGCGCGGATGAAGGAGTAGGGATTATGGCACTTAGCAATTCTCAATACCAGGAGATTATGCGGGATTATCAGGCGCAGCAGCTTCGGAATAAGCACGAGCAGGACGAGCGGATTCGGGAAATCTATGAAAGGCTTCCGGCGGTCCGGGAAATCGATCAGGCAGTAAGCACCCGGGCCGTGCTTCGGGCAAAGGAGCTTTTAAATGGGAAGAGAGAGGCCCTTGAGGAGCTGCGGGAGGAGATTGCGGATCTTCGCGAGCAGAAGAAGGTTCTCCTAGCCTCCAAAGGCTATCCGGCAGATTACATGGAAATGCGGTATCGCTGCTTAGACTGCCAGGATACTGGCTATACAAAGGAGGATAAAAAGTGCCATTGCTTTCGTCAGGCCCAGATTCGGCTTTTGTATGCACAGTCAAACCTGGAGGAGATACTGAAGCGGGAAAATTTTGATACCTTTTCTTACGAATATTTTGATCAGGAGCAGGTAGAGCCGGCTGTGGGGATGACTGTGGCGGCGTATATGAAGCAGGTTTACCGGTGGTGCATGGAGTTTGCCATAGAGTTTGATGAGAAGGGAGGGAATCTTTTATTTACCGGGGCCACAGGAAGGGGGAAAACCTTTTTAACCAACTGTATTGCCAAAAAGCTGATAGACAGCTATCATTCGGTTATCTACCTTTCCGCCCATGACCTGTTTGATGTATTTTCCAAAAACCGTTTTGAGTATCAGACAGAGGAGGGGATGAAGGAGATGCATCAGTTTATCTGGGATTGCGACCTGCTAATCATCGATGATCTTGGGACAGAGCTGAATAACAGCTTTACCTCCTCCCAGCTGTTTTTCTGCGTCAACCAAAGGCTTTTGTCCGGCCGGTCTACCATTATCTCTACCAATTTATCCCTGGATCGGCTGCGGGATGAGTACACCGACCGGGTGACGTCAAGGATTATGAGCAGCTATACAATCATCCCCCTTTACGGCGGGGATATCCGGCTCCGGCTGTAGAGTATGGGTGTTTTTAGAGAAAAACATTGACTATATTGACGGATAAAGTACATAATGATATAAAAGATACAAACCATGGAATCAAAAGTGTTTAGTAAACAAAATGGAGGAAAGACATGCTGTACGAAGAGAAGATCATTGAGACGATCCCGGTGGGGCCATTAGGGCTGATTCCCTTAAAAAGCTGCTGGGAGCTGGGGAAAAAGGTAGACAGGTATCTGGTCCAATGGAGGAAGGAGAGGGAAAGCGAGCATAAATCCACCATCGCATTTGCCGGCTATCAGAGGGACAGTTATATTATCGAGGCTCAGACGCCCCGGTTTGGCTCCGGAGAAGGGAAGGGGACGCTGAATGAATCTGTTCGGGGGGATGACCTGTACATTATGGTAGATGTATGCAATTACAGCCTTACGTATTCCCTTTGCGGCAAGGAGAATCATATGTCGCCGGACGACCATTTCCAGGATTTAAAGCGGGTGATCGCCGCAGCGGCGGGGAAGGCCAGAAGGATTAATGTGATCATGCCCTTCCTGTATGAGAGCCGCCAGCATAAGCGCTCCAGCCGGGAGTCCTTAGACTGCGCCCTAGGGCTGGAGGAGCTGGTTCGGATGGGCGTGGAGAATATCATTACCTTTGACGCCCATGATCCAAGGGTACAGAATGCTATCCCCTTAAAGGGCTTTGAGACAGTACAGCCGATCTATCAGTTTATCAAGCACCTTCTGCGCCATGAGACGGAGCTGATGATTGACAGCGATCACATGATGGTGATTAGTCCGGATGAAGGCGGCATGAGCCGGGCTGTGTATTTTGCCAATGTTTTAGGGCTGGATATGGGTATGTTCTACAAGCGCCGGGATTATACCAGGATTGTCAATGGCCGGAATCCCATTGTAGCCCATGAATTCCTGGGGTCAGATGTGGCAGGGAAGGATGTGCTGATTATCGACGACATGATTTCCTCTGGCGAGAGCATGCTGGATGTGGCGAAGGAACTAAAAAAGAGAAAGGCCAGAAAGGTATTTATCTGCTCTACATTCGGTCTATTTACTAATGGACTGGATCAGTTTGACAAGTATTATGAGGCTGGCCTGATTGATCGGATCCTTACGACGAATCTGGTTTATCAGACTCCGGATTTGCTGGCCAAGCCTTACTATATTGATGTGGATATGAGCAAGTATATTGCCTTGATCATTGATAATCTTAACCATGATGCTTCCCTGAGCGAGCTTTTGAATCCCACCAAGAGGATCAACCGGTGCCTGGATGCTTACCGGAGCCGATAGCTTGCGGTTTACATGATTCCAGGCACCGATAACGGAAATACAGAATGAAAAGGCAGGTTGATGGATGAAACGAGTGCTGCAGCGTTTAGGCATTCTGTTTGTAATTTTTATTGCAGCAGGCGCCGGGTATTTTTTCTGGATGCAGAGCAAAGCATCAAAGGGGGATACGATCTATACTTCTATGGAGGAGAGCTCATTGCCCATGGTGTATGTGAATGCATTGGGCAGGGAGATGAATTGTCTCTATGGGTATGTGCAGGAGATGGCGGGGGCAGGACTTCGCGGCAGCCTTACTGTTCTCCCAGAGGACAGGCAGCTGGGCATTCGGATCGGACGCTGTCAGGGACAGGTAACCGGGATTTATTATGAGATTCGGACCTTATCCTCTGACCGGCTGGTGGAGCGGAGCCGTGTGGAGGACTGGACGGCAGCAGAGGATGGGATACGGGCAGTCCTTCCCATACAGAATCTGTTAGCCAGAGGGCAGGAGTACCAGATGACTCTTACCGTGGATACAGACAGCCATGGGGCGGTCCGCTATTATACCCGGATTGTATGGACTGAGAATGAGATGGCGGCGGCTATGGTGGATTTGGCATCGGACTTTTCCACGCGTACCTTTGACTATGAGGAGGCGCGGGCGCTGGTAACCTATCTGGAGAGCGATGACACCGGAGATAACAGCAACCTGGGCCATGTGGACATTCATTCCAGCTTTTCGCAGATCACTTGGGGAGGGCTGGATGTGGAGCCTGCAGGCAAGATGCAGGTGACCTTAAATGAAATGAACGGGATTATGGCGCAGGTAACCCTGGACTATCTGGCAGTCCGTGTGAATGAACAGGGAAATCATGAATATTATGAGGTGGAAGACAGCTTTACCATGCGCCAGGGAGAGCAGAGAATCTACATGATGGATTTCGACCGCCGAGCAGATCAGGTATTTATGGGCCGGGAGGAGGATTTCTCAGGGACGAGGATTCTCCTTGGTGTCACCGATGCGTCCAAGATTCAGGTAGTGAAAAGTGAGAACGGAGGCAGCCGGGCCTTTGTGAGCAACGGCGATCTGTGGTGCTTTCAGGAGGAGGATCGGAAGGCCGGCCAGGAGAGAAGGGCAGTCCGGGTTTTCTCTTTCCGCAGTCCCGGCGAGGAGGGGCTGTATCCCTCCCACCGGGAGCATGGAGTTAAGATTCTCAGGGCAGAGGATAACGGGGATGTGGAATTTCTGGTATACGGCTATATGAACCGGGGACAGCATGAGGGCTGCGTGGGAATTGCAGTATATCATTACAGCAGCCAGGAGGATGGGCTGGAGGAGCGGTTCTTTATCCCGGTGGCAGAGAGCTTTGGGGAGCTTAAGCTGAATGTGGAGGAGCTTTCCTACTTAAGCTCCGGAAATATGCTATATTTAAAAATCGGTGAAGGAATTTACGGAGTGGATTTAACCAGCAATGAATATATCGTGGTGGCGGAGGGACTGCCGGAGGGCGGCTATGCCATCAGCCAAAACGGCCAGCGGCTTACCTGGCAGGAGGGAAGCTTTATTTTCCAGTCTAAGCTGATTCATCTGCTGGATCTGGAAACCGGGGAGAAGAATGAGATATCTGCCGGGCCGGATGACTATCTTCGGGTGCTGGGCTTTGTGGGGAATGATTTTATTTATGGCCTGGCTAAGGAAGGCAGCCGGTGGATGATTAACGGCCGCCAGGAGGAGATTCCTATGTATGCCCTGGAGATCCTTGGGGAGGATATGGATGTGCTGACCCGGTATGAAAGGCCTGGATATTTTATTGCAGGCGTGTCTGTGGGAGACAGCCGGATTCATTTAAAGCGGATTATTTCTATCGCCGGGGACAGCTATCAGCTGGTAGATGAGGACACCATTGTCTGCAATGAGGAGATCGGGGATAATAAGCTGGCGTATATCGGATGGTATCCGGACAATGAGCGGAAAAAGCTGTATTTCGTGCAGACGGGATCGGAATTGAAGGCCGGAAACAGTGTGGTTTCTTCAGCGCCGGAAAAGATTACTTATGAAAACTCTGAAATTTTGACCCTGGGCTCTTCGATTACGGTTCCGGGGATGCGCTTTTATGCCTATGGAAGCGGTCGGCTTCTGGGGATTACCCAGGACTTTTCCAAGGCTGTGGCCCTGGCCCATGAGGAGATGGGGACCGTGACAGATGAGGGGCAGAGAGTGGTGTGGTGCAGGGTGGACCGGCCATCCACAGGCAGTGTGGCCAGCCAGCAGGAAGCAGCAGGCAGAATATCCAGCCGCCTGGATGAGTTTACGGAGAGCCGTCTATTTTCAGACGGAGTACTGCTTTTGGATGCAAGAGGATGCACCCTGAGCCAGATCCAGTACTTTTTAGGCAGAGGATATCCGGTGCTGGCATATGGGCAGGCGGGGGAACCTTACTTTCTGGTAGGATATGATCAATATAATGTTACCATTTATCATCCCACAAGCGGAGAAAGCCAGAAAATGGGATTAAATGATGCTACAGACTATTTTGCGGCGACAGGAAACGACTTTATCTGCGGGATTTTTCCAGAAACATGAATCAAGAGCTAATTGTAACCTTTACAAAGTGCCATGGTTTGGTATATAATGGCTTGAAGGCTTTTGATATTTCCGATGCAGTAATGCTGCATCTATTGTATAGAGGTGCATAATGGAACAGTTTATCATGAAGGGTGGAAATCCGCTAGTAGGGGAAGTCACCATAGGCGGTGCTAAGAATGCAGCATTAGGCATACTGACAGCAGCGGTGATGACGGATGATGATGTAATAATTGAAAATCTGCCGGATGTGCGGGATATTAATGTAATGCTGGAGGCGATCCAGGAGATCGGTGCGTTTGTGGAGCGGATGGATCGGCATACCGTGAGGATTAATGCGTCCAATATTGGAGAGGTGTCTGTGGATGACGAGTATATTCGGAGGATTCGTGCATCGTATTATTTCATCGGCGCGCTTTTAGGAAAGTATAAAAGCGCTAAGGTGCCGCTGCCGGGAGGTTGTAATATCGGAAGCCGGCCCATTGATCTGCATTTAAAGGGATTTCGGGCTCTTGGAGCGGATATTACTGTGGAACGGGGGGCAGTGGTGGCCCATGCCATTGATCTGGTAGGCGCTCATATTTATCTGGATAAGGTTTCAGTGGGAGCTACCATCAATGTGATGATGGCGGCTACCCTGGCGGAGGGCCGGACGATTATCGAGAATGCGGCAAAGGAACCCCATGTAGTGGATGTGGCTAATTTTTTAAACAGCATGGGGGCGGAGATCAAGGGCGCAGGCACGGATATCATCCGCATCCGCGGGGTGAGAAGGCTTCACGGCACCGAGTATTCCATTATTCCGGATCAGATTGAGGCAGGAACCTTTATGTGTGCGGCCGCCATTACCCGGGGGGACGTGATGGTAAAAAATGTCATCCCAAAGCATTTGGAAGCTATATCCGCCAAGCTTTTAGAGATCGGCTGTGAGATTATTGAATTTGACGATGCGGTGCGGGTGGTGGGAAAGCCTGCCCAGTTCCACACCAACATTAATACCCTTCCCTACCCCGGCTTTCCTACAGATATGCAGCCCCAGATTACAGTGACCCTGGCCCTCGCAAAGGGGACGAGTATTGTGACGGAAAGTATTTTTGAAAACCGGTTTAAATACGTGGATGAGCTGGCCAGGATGGGCAGCAATATTAAGGTCGAGGGAAATGTGGCGATTATCGACGGGGTGAAGGGCTTTTCCGGAGCAACTGTGAATGCGCCGGATCTGCGGGCTGGCGCGGCTCTGGTTATCGCCGGCCTGGCAGCAGATGGCTATACCACAGTGGATGAGATCGGCTATATCCAGCGGGGATACGAATGCTTCGAGGAAAAGCTGCGGGCCCTGGGAGCTGTGATCGAAAAGGTGGATTCAGAAAAGGCCGCTCAGAAATTTCGTTTTCAGGCAGGCTGAACCACTTGACAGATAAGCAAAAATCGCTTACCATATAGTAGTAAACAAAAATTGAAAAGTTCGTTAATATCCCTTATTCAGAGTGATGGAGATACAAAGGATCTGAGAAGTCACGGCAACCCCGGTTAAGCAGCCAGGAGGATATCCTGTTTTGTCTGTGAGAGCCGGAAGGTGCCAGCCTGAGCGAGGGCAGTGAGGCTTGTCCCTGCATTAGCAGGAGGTCTGCTGCACGTCGAGCAATAAGAGGATTTGAATGTTGTTCCTTCAAGTCCGCTCGCATGCGGACTTTTCTGTTGTCTGCACCACTTCCCACGGGATGCAGACGGTAACATTTCTTTTTAGACAGGGCGTGCCTTAAAGGTGCGCTGAAACAGGAGGAGGAAAACCATGGAAAAACTGTTATTTACATCAGAGTCGGTTACAGAAGGGCATCCGGATAAGATGTGCGATCAGATTTCAGATGCAGTGCTGGATGCACTGCTGGAGCAGGATCCTATGAGCCGGGTGGCTTGTGAGACAGCAATCACTACAGGGCTTGTGCTGGTTATGGGAGAGATCACGACGAATGCTTATGTGGATCTTCAGAAGATTGTCCGTCAGACCATCCGTGAAATCGGATATGATCGGGCAAAGTATGGCTTTGACTGCGATACCTGCGGCGTGATAACTGCCATTGATGAGCAGTCCACAGATATTGCCATGGGCGTGGATAAGGCCCTGGAGGCAAAGGAAAATAAAATGTCTGAGGAAGAGCTGGAAGCCATCGGCGCAGGAGATCAGGGGATGATGTACGGCTATGCATCTAATGAAACAGAGGAGTATATGCCTTATCCCATCGCTCTGGCCCACAAGCTGGCGAGGAGGCTGACCCAGGTCCGCAAAGACAAAACCCTTCCCTATCTCCGCCCGGATGGAAAGACCCAGGTAACGGTGGAGTATGACGAGAAGGGGCAGCCCCTTCGCTTAGATGCAGTGGTTCTTTCCACGCAGCATGATGAGGAGGTAACTCAGGAGCAGATTCATAAGGACATTAAAAAGTATGTATTTGATGAGGTGCTTCCTGAAAACCTGGTGGATGGGAATACGAAATTCTATATTAATCCCACCGGACGCTTTGTGATCGGCGGGCCCCATGGGGACAGCGGCGTAACCGGGAGGAAAATCATTGTGGACACCTATGGCGGCTATGCCCGCCATGGCGGCGGCGCATTCTCTGGAAAGGACTGTACGAAGGTGGATCGTTCGGCAGCCTATGCAGCCAGATATGTGGCTAAGAATATGGTAGCGGCCGGACTGGCAGATAAATGCGAGGTACAGCTTTCCTATGCCATCGGCGTGGCGCAGCCTACCTCCGTTATGGTGGATACCTTTGGCACCGGGAAGCTGAGCAATGAGCGTCTGGTGGAGATTATTCGGGAGAATTTCGACCTTCGCCCAGCCGGAATTATCAAGATGCTGGATCTGAGACGCCCGATCTACAAGCAGACTGCAGCCTATGGCCATTTTGGAAGGAATGATCTAGATCTTCCCTGGGAGAAGCTGGATAAGGCAGAGGAGCTTAAGAAATATTTATAAAGAAAAGGAAGAAAAACTTCCCACAGTTTCGATTGTGGGAAGTTTTTCTTTTCTTTTGTTCTTTGAGATGTTATAATTTATAGACCGGATAGGAAGCATAATGTCAGCTGGGCACAGCCTGACATGGTGTGGACAGCAGTGAATAAGGAGACAGGAGCGAAGGAGAATGAAAAAATTTATATCCTGGAATGTAAATGGTTTGCGGGCCTGCGTTGGAAAGGGCTTTACAGAATATATGAAGGAAGCGGAGGCAGATGTGTTCTGCATTCAGGAGAGCAAGCTGCAGGAGGGACAGATCCAGCTGGAGCTGCCCGGCTATTACCAATACTGGAACTATGCAAAGAAAAAGGGATATTCCGGAACCGCCATCTTTACCAAAGAGGAGCCTCTTTCCGTTACCTATGGTCTGGGAATCGAGGCTCACGATGGAGAAGGGAGGGTGATTACAGCAGAATTTCCTGATTATTACATTGTGACCTGCTACACGCCCAACTCCCAGGCGGGGCTGGCCAGGCTGGACTACCGGATGGAATGGGAGGACGCCTTTCGCGGGTATGTAAAGGAGCTGGATAAGAAAAAGCCAGTGATATTCTGCGGGGATCTGAATGTGGCCCATAAGGAGATTGACCTGAAAAATCCGAAAACCAACCGGAAAAACGCAGGTTTTACCGATGAAGAACGGAAAAAGTTTACGGAGCTTTTAGAGGCAGGGTTTATAGATACCTTTCGCTATTTTTATCCGGAGGCAGAGGGGATTTATTCCTGGTGGTCTTACCGCTTTTCTGCCCGGGCGAAGAATGCAGGGTGGAGGATTGATTACTTTTGCGCCTCCCTCCGGCTGAAGGATTATCTGGCGGGGGCTAAGATCCACACAGAGGTAATGGGCTCGGATCACTGCCCGGTGGAGCTTTGCCTTTATGAACCAAAGGAAATCGGGGAGCAGGGGAAATGAATTTAATTACCGTAGAGCATTTGACCAAATCATACACAGAGCGGCTTCTTTTTCAGGATACAGAGTTCTCCATCCAGGAGGGGGAGAAGGTGGGATTAATCGGGATCAACGGAACCGGGAAGTCAACGCTTTTAAAGATAGCTGCCGGGCTGGAGGAGCCAGATCAGGGAACCCGGGTAACGGCGAGGAATCTGACCATCCGCTATCTTCCCCAGAATCCGGAGTTTGGAGAGGGGGAGACGGTGCTGGAGGCGGTTTTGAACCAGAACCAGGCCTTAAAGGACGCAGAGTGGGAGCAGGAGGCGCTAGCAAAATCTATGCTGAATAAGCTGGGGATTTTGGAGCATCAGGCACTGGTATCCCAGCTGTCCGGAGGACAGAAGAAGCGGGTGGCCCTGGCGTCTTCCCTTCTTTTTAAAGGCGATCTGTTAATTTTGGATGAGCCTACTAATCACTTAGACAGTGAGATGGCGGACTGGCTGGAAACCTACTTAAAGGCCTTTAAAGGTGCACTGCTGATGGTGACGCATGATCGTTACTTCCTGGACAGCATTACCAGCCGGATCCTGGAGCTGGATCAGGGAAAGCTGTACAGCTATCAGGCGAATTATGAGGGCTTCTTAAAGCTGAAGACAGAGCGGATGGATATGGCTGTGGCCTCAGAGCGAAAGCGGCAGTCTATTTTGCGGACAGAGCTGGAATGGATGCAGCGGGGCGCCCGCGCCCGTTCTACCAAGCAGAAGGCTCATATCCAGAGATATGAGGCGCTGCGGGATGAAAAGAGCCCGGCAGAGGAGAAGCAGGTGGAGCTGGAATCCCTGTCCAGCCGGTTGGGGAGAACTACAGTAGAGGTTGTGGAGCTGACTAAGGCATATGGCGGAAAGGTTCTGCTTCAGGATTTCAGCTATATTTTCTTAAAAGAAGACCGGATTGGCATCATCGGACCAAATGGAGCGGGGAAGTCCACCCTGCTAAAGATGATAGCGGGATGGGTAGAGCCGGATTCCGGCAGAGTGGAAATCGGCCAGACTGTAAGGCTGGGGTATTTTTCCCAGGAAAACGAGGAGATGGATCCGGCAAAGCGGGTGATTGACTATATCCGTGATGTGGCAGAGTATGTGAAAACAAAGGATGGCAGCGTCAGTGCAAGCATGATGCTGGAACGGTTTTTATTTCCATCCTCGATGCAGTATACCACGGTGGGAAGGCTGTCAGGAGGCGAGCGGAGGAGGCTGTATCTTCTCCGGATCCTTATGGATGCGCCCAATGTATTAATGCTGGACGAGCCCACCAATGATCTGGATATCCAGACCCTGACCATTCTGGAGGATTATCTGGACAGCTTTCAGGGAATTGTGATTGTGGTATCCCATGATCGGTACTTCCTGGATCGGGTGGTGAAAAGGATATTCGCCCTGGAGGGAAAGGGGAACGTGAGCCAGTACGAGGGCGGTTTTACTGACTATCAGGCGGCCCTGGAGAGAAGGCAGGAGGAAGGGCAGGAGGAGAAAGAGCCTCCTTCCCGGGAAAAAAAGAAGACGGAAAATCCCCGGGGATGGTGGAAGGCCGATGCCCCTAAGAAGCAAAGGTTTACGTATCAGGAGCAAAAGGAATGGGAAACCATTGAAGAGGAAATCGCCTCACTTGAGGAAGCGATCCGAGAATTAGAGAGGCAGATGGAGGCAGCGGCCAGCAGCTACAGCCGGCTGCAGGAGCTGATGGAGGAGAAGCAAAGGAAGGAAGCAATACTGGAAGAGAAAATGGAGCGCTGGATGTATTTAAATGATCTGGCAGAGCAGATCGCGGCACAGACGTAGAGACAGAAGAGGCTGCCAGGCACAATCCGAAAAGCGCGTGAAGGGCGGCCATAAGAGGAGGGCAAAATGGAAAGATTTCAGATCGTCAGGGACGACCGATATTATCCCTTAGGAACGACAGCAGTAGGAGACCACATTCATTTTTCTGTGGTTTCCCAGGGAAAAAAGTGCAGTCTTGTGTTATACCAGCCCGGGCAGGAGGAGGCCATAAAGAAGCTTGATTTTCCAGAAGAGGAAAGGATGGGGGATGTGTGGAATCTGACTGTTTCAGGGGATTTTAGCGATGTGGAATATTGCTTTGAAATCGACGGAGAGCTGACGGAGGATCCCTTTGGAACCTGTTTTTCCGGAAGAGAGGTTTGGGGAAATCAGGAGAGCTTAAACCGGATATTAAAGGCATCGGTTCGGGAGGAGCACTATGACTGGGAAAAGGATCAAAACCCTCGGATTCCCTATGAAAATTGTATCCTTTACCGCCTCCATCCCAGAGGCTTTACCATCCACCCATCCTCAGGCGTGAAAGCAGAGCACCGCGGAACCTTTGCAGGGATTCAGGAAAAGATTCCCTACTTAAAGGAGCTGGGAATTACCACCGTGGAACTGATGCCCTGTGTGGAATTCCAGGAGATAATGGAAAAGGAGATTACAGCCAGGCCCTTAAGTGCGCAGGAGCGGGTATTAGGGAAAAGGGAGAAAGTAGCCGGAGGAAGGATCAATTACTGGGGATTTATACCAGCCCTTTCCTGTGCGCCGAAGGCCTCCTATTGCTCCGGCCGGGAAAAGCATCCGAAGCGGGAATTTAAGGATCTGGTGAAGGCGCTGCATCAGGAGGGGATGGAGCTGGTGATGGATCTCTTCTTCAGCGGACAGGAGCCGGAAGCTTTTGTGCTGGAGATCCTTCGCTTCTGGGTGAGGGAGTATCATGTGGACGGCTTTCACCTGATCGGCTATATGCCCTGCGGCCTGATCCGCCACGACCCCTTCTTAAGCCAGGTAAAGCTGTTTGCGCCTTATTGGGGAGATGGCCCATGGGGGGATAACCGGCATCTGGCGGAATATCACAATGGATTCTCCATTGATATGAAGCAGGTGCTGAAGGGGGATGAGAATCAGGTGCGAAATCTCATGTTCCGCACCCGGTATAATCCAGAGGGCCATGGCGTAGTAAACTTTATCACCAATGTGAATGGTTTTACGCTGATGGATCTGGTCAGCTACGACCGAAAGCATAACGAAGCCAACGGGGAAAATAATCTGGACGGAGAAGACTATAATTTTTCCTGGAACTGCGGGGTAGAAGGCCCCACAAAAAAGAAAAAGGTGCTGGAGATGCGCCGCAAGCTGATGAAGGACGCCTTTCTGCTCCTCTTTTTAAGCCAGGGAACACCGCTGCTTCTGGCAGGAGATGAGTTTGGAAATTCTCAGGGAGGGAATAATAATGCCTACTGCCAGGATAATGAAACCTCCTGGCTGGACTGGAGCCAGACCGAGAGCTGTCAGGATCTGCTGGAATTCGTGAAGGAGATAATCGCCTTCCGAAAGGCCCACCCCATGTTCCATATGCCCAGGGAGCCTAAGGTGATGGATTACCTGTCCTGCGGCCATCCGGATGTGTCCTACCATGGAGAAAAGGCCTGGTGTCCGGAATTTGAAAACTTCCGCAGGCAGCTGGGAATTTTATATTTCGGTCGATATGGTAAGCTTCCCGACGGCAGCTGCGACCATACCTTTTTCGTAGTCTACAATATGCACTGGGAGCCCCACGAGTTCTCCCTGCCCAATCTCCAAAAAAATTTATACTGGCATATCGCGATTAATACCGATGCCAAGACGGGAAGCGGTCTCTATCCGCCAGGGGAAGAGCCGTACCTGAAAAAGCAAAAGCAGTATATGGTTCCCTCCCGGACCATCATGGTTTTCGTGGGAAAGCCAAGAAGCGAAGCCCTGGAGCAGCCGGCACAGGAGGACAAGGGGAAAGCGAAGGCAAAGAAAACGAAAGGAAAAATAGGATAAAAGGCATCCATCCAGGGAGCTCAGCATATGGAAAAGAAACAAAGAAGTATACGTTATCAGCCAGGCAGCGCCGTGATCCTGGCAGGACTGATTATCCTGATAATCGGCATCTATTACGAAGTGGTCAAAGCAGGGATCCCCTATCAGGATCCGCCCCTCGAGCTGCAAATTCAATACGCCATTAATTCAGGGGTCGGAGACGAGCTTTGTAAAATCGGCTTTTTCACAATCATAACCGGCCTGGTCCTTGGCCTGATACGCCGGCTGACAGCAGGGAAGCCAGAATCAAAATAGAGATTGTTTATCATTCCGCCAGACAGCCGGGCGCGGCAAGCCATCAGGGGATAAGCCGTTGCCCGTACTTTGGTTTCATGAAGGTGAGGCATATGGATATTAACAATTATGAAAAATATATCTCGGAAGAAACAATGATGGGGCCTAATAGTGTCAGGGTATTGGCAGAATTATTTGACAGACATCCTTTGCAGCTTACCGCCAATGACCAGATTCTTGACTTGGGATGTGGAACAGGATTAACAAGCCATATAATCGCGAAAGAAACCGGCGCGAAGGTTTATGCAAATGACCTATGGATCCCTGCAAACGAGAATAAAAAACGGTTCGCCCAATGGGGGAGCGGCGAACAGGTAATACCAGTTTGCGAAGATGCGAAGGATCTTCATTTTGAAAAAAAGCAATTAAGTGCATTGATTAGTATCGACTCCTACCATTACTTTGCAGGCCAGGAGGGATTCTTTCAAGAAAAGCTTCTGCCGTTTATGAAGGATAAGGGAGTGGTTTTGATTGGCATCCCCGGCCTGAAGGATGAGTACGAGGGACGTGCCAAAGAGCTCCTTTCAGGTTGGCTTGGCGAAGATGCCTATATGTTCAAAAGCCAGGGGCGCTGGAGAGCGCTGATTGGCAGTCACGACCGAATCGAACAAGCAGAAACGTGGGAAATGGATTGCTTTCAGAAGGCGTGGAGTGAGTGGCTCGCAACAAATAACGAGTTTGCCCGCGGTGACAGGCAATATTTTGAAACAATCATAAAACCATATACCTGCTTTGTTGGCATATATATAAAGCTGAAACCAAACAGCATCCTATGATAAAAACAATTCGCTGCGGATCGCACTGGACAATGAGGAAGGATATAGCCCATGCGATCCGCCGCAGGCGGAGAATCCTGCAGAGCAGGATTCTATTTTATTCCGGATAAATTAATTGCTTTTCTGTAATATTCTCTAATACCTGGGTAAGGAAGCGATCCGCCAGCCAGTTTGCCATAGGAAGATTCATATCCAGGTAATTGCCACAGTCTCTGGCCGCAGCACCCGGCACATCTCCGGTAAAATCCCGAATAAAAGTAAACATTTCCTTCATCAAGGGAACAATATCCCTGGATTCATAATCCCCGGCTAACAGCAGGTAAAAACCGGTACGACAGCCCATAGGGCCGAAATAAAGAACCCGGGACTGAAATTCCCTGTGATTGCGCAGGAAGGTAGCGCCTAAATGCTCAATGGTGTGCACCTCCGCCGTATTCATCACCGGCTCAAAATTCGGCCGGGTCATGCGGATATCAAAGGTGGTAATCACAGCGTCCTGGGCGTAGTCCTTTCTGGATACATAAATACCGGGGAGAAGGGTTAAATGATTGATGGTGAAGCTGGTTATTTTTTCCATAGAAGAGTCCTTTCTTTGCCGTAGAATTCGTCAGCCGAGTGTGCGACGCAATCTGTTAGGATTCGCTGGCCAAGTGGGTGTCGTTACTCGTTAGGGAATCCAAGTTTTCGGGGTATGGGTGCAGGCGCATATTCGCCGGGAAGCTACGCGCCCCAGCAGGCGTGTCCCAACGTCACCGCGCTCTCGC
>CATOJE010000013.1 GCA_951800145.1 uncultured Lachnospiraceae bacterium
GCGCTTAGGTCCGGTCTTCCACGGACCTTATGCGTCCGCTACGCTTTCGGCGGAGCGAGAGCGCGGTGACGTTGGGACACGGCCTGACGCGGGCGTAGCTTCCTGGCGAATATGCGCCTGCACTTCCCCGCCCCTTACGACTCCTAACGGGCGGCAAAATACTTGGCTTGCGACTCACTTAAATAGCAATATTATTTCCTCTGAATAAACACGCATACCTTCGTAAACTTTTCACTCTCAGTGAACCCTGGCTGCCTGGACTACCCATCGGGTTGCGTAGCCTTTTCCGGTACAGGTGGACAGCGTCAGTATGTTCCCCTCTGCAGAGGGAAGGATTTTCGTATCCACCACGGAATGCTCTGTCGCAAACTGAATCAGCTCCTGCTGCCGCCCCTGTTCCTCAATCCTCTGCTGATATACAATCTCCTCCACACCCACCTCATACACAGCAAAAATATTGTATCTCCAAACCTTTTCCTCTGTCACAAGATAAATCACCGGATGTTCCTCCAGGTAGGATTTTTCCGCGTATTTGCGCAGGCCGCCAAACATTGAGCCATCCCGCATCTGGTGCCCGTACAGGATGCTGTGGAACCCGCTAAAATCCGGCGGATTCTGGTATTCCAGAAATATGGCCCCCACCGAACTTTTTTCCTTTTTCCATGTATGGCTCAGATAGTACGCATTGTCCTCTGTCTGCATCACCGGATAGAAAACCTGGGTATCCGGTATGGCAATCCAGCCAATCACATCGCTGTTACACGCCTGAAGCGCTGCCAGATCCAGCTCTGCCAGCATGTCTGCATACTCATCCTCCTCCTCGATCAGAGGCATCGCTAAAGCCTGCTTTCTTTTTTCTCTCCCGCTGGTTTCCCTCTCACTGTCATCCTCCCCGCCCTGCGCAATCCTTTCCGCCTCGCTGTAATCCTCTGCACCTTTATGGTAATCAAGCAGCTTCCAGAAGATGACAGCCGCCGAAGCCGCCATGATGGCTATCAGCAGGAGCCTGGCCAGCTGTACCTTTTTTTTACTCATCCCTTTGCCCATCCTAATTCCTCCTTCCTGTGCTCTCAGAAGTTCCTATAGAATACAAAAAAGCCGGAACCTCGAAGGATTCCGGCTTCTTTGTTTCGTTTTATGCATCCTGTTCCGATTTTCCAAGCTTTACGAAAAGCATCCCGCAGATGCAAAGGATCGCCATCGCAAATGGAAGTACTGGCGCATCACCGGTTCTGGGAACATTGGACAGAGGAACCTCTGTATCATCGATCTCAAAGATCTCTGGTATCCCTGCAAGAGGGATGGCCTCGTCCAGTATCTCTAATTCCGGCATCTCAGCAAGAGGAACCTCCGGATCTGAAATCTCGATTTCCAAAGTCGTCCTGGACCTCTCCGGACGGTCTGATGTAGAGCCGGAAGGTGTTTCCGGATCCGGGATAGGAGTGCTTGGATTTTCTGGCTGTGGTTCTTCCGGGTTCGGGGTTTCCGGCTGCGGATTCTCTGGATCTTCTGGATCTTTCGGATCCTCTGGATCCTTGGGGGCCTCTGGATCTTTTGGATCCTCTGGATCCTTGGGATCTTCTGGATCCTCTGGATCCTTGGGTTCTTCCGGATCCTTGGGATCCTCTGGATCCTTGGGATCTTCTGGATCTTTGGGATCTTCCGGATCCTTGGGATCTTCCGGATCCTCCTTTGATGTGTATTTGTTGTCAAACTGGATGCCGCCCTCAACCTTAACTAATTCTTCCTTACCGTCTTCACCAATCACCACCTTGTAAATCGTAGTTTCCTCAATGGTGAGGATCTTCGTCTCCACATCTAAATGGCCGACCTTAACAGTCTCTGTCTTTTCGCTGACCTTAACCTTAACCCGGTACTCGCTCCCATCATAGATGATGGTATGATCACCAGTATTGCTTTCCTTCACAGAGAATTCATATTCGCCTGCTTCTGTAAAGTAATTCTCGGGAAGCTGAATGCTTACTTTTCCGCTTGCATCATTTTTTCCGTCGCTGATCACATTCCCCTCTGCATCCTCCAGGACAAAGGTGAACTCCTGATCCTTCAGTTCCCGATCCTCTGTACTTTCAGGAGCATCCTCATCCTTTGTCAAGGTTTTATCCAGGTCCACTCCGGTCTGGGCATTTTCATTGTCAATGAATGGGCCATCGCCAAAAATCAGAGTTCCGTTATTGCCGATTCCGCCGCCGTGGGTATTGGAATAGTTGCCGCTAATCCAGACACCGCCGCCAGCTGCAGCCAGGGCAGCAGCCTTTGCAGCCTCGATCGCCGCCTCATCCGGCTTCGCGGTCACACCTAACAGCTTATTGGCATAAATAATCTCGCCCTTGTCGTTTGTTGTAACTGGCGTACATTCCAGATTTCCATTTTCATCGTACTTCAGATTGCCGCTTTCATCATAGCAGAACAGCCAGCCAGTCCAGCCAGCCTCGCCGCCCCCAAGCATTTCACTTCCGATGATAACACCGGGGGTTCCATTGGTGTCGCTTCCCTGCTTCATATCGCTGGCAGTGAAAATGTCCTGTGCCCCTTCCTTAAAAGCGTCGTTATCTTTCCAATTATCGCTTCCATCGATTAAGGTTCCGTTCCATTGATTACTCCACTTACTCCAGTGGCCCTTCACTGTAGCGTTTCCTTGTGCAGCATTTTCATAGATCGCCGCGCCATCCTTCACGTACACTATGGTTCTGCCATGGACGCAGGCTGCCAGGCCGCCGCCCAGGCCCTTGGCTGTGTTATCCGTGATAATGGCATTCAGGATCTGCAGCTTTCCTGAAACCTCAACATAAATTCCACCGCCGCCCAAGTCGCGCTCGGTCATGGTCTTATTGCCGGTAATCTTGCCACCGCTGATGGTGCCGGCGCCATTGACATAGATGCCCCCGCCCTCACCGTGCAATGCAACATTATCCTGAACCACGCCGCCGGTCATGGTAAAATTATTTTTATCCTTTTGTGTCAGATCGGCCTTGGCGTTATCCTTACCGTTTTCAATATAGATACCGCCGCCCTCGCCTCCTGTGTTCCCGGAGATCCTTCCGCCGGACAGATTAAATTTTCCCTGTTCGCCGGAAACATAGACGCCTCCGCCCTGACCTACAGGCTGCGTGTCGGGGTTCCCGTCCGCATCTACCTTATTAAACGGATTCTCCGCAGTAAGATTGGATTGGTTGTTGTGAATGATTCCGCCGGTCATCTCAAAGACAGCATTATTAACTGATACGCCGCCGCCATGCTTTCCGGCAGTATTTTCAGCGATCAGGCCGCCGTTGACATACAGTTTCCCGCCGTCTGCAACCTTGATGCCGCCGCCGTTATCGGCTGAGCTGTTTTTCACGATCGCCGCATCGCCGCTGATGGTAGCTTCACCACTGTTAATCACAATGCCGGAGCCCTTCATGTTAGTAATTACGCCCCCAAGCATTTCCAGCTTTCCGCCGTTTACCTTCACCCCGGCTGCTTGATTGGACAAGCCGCCATCAAATATGCCGCCAAACAGGTTCAGCATACCGCCGGTCAGGATGTTGAAAATAGCCGTCGCATTCTGCATCGCTTTGATGGTGCCGCTTTTTTTCTCCATCTCTATTATCTCATCTGCGTTTTTAACGGTTCCGTCCTGATTTACGAAGGTAGTATTCCCTTCCGAAGTATTGGTATTGATGGAAAGCGTACCTGCTACATCAAACAGATTGTCTGTTCCTGTGTAGTTAATGGTGGTATTCTCCTGCAAATCCAAAACAACCGTTACACCCTCGGGAATTTCAATCCTTCCATTAACATCAATGTCTTTTCCATCTACTACAATGTGTACTGTTTCGCCAGGCTTTGCACTGCTTACTGCATTTCGTATGGTATCCTCGGAGTCTCCCTTTACGGGCTCTGAAGATCGGGCCATCCGCTTTCTGGCTTCGGTAAGCTCTTCATCGGCCGCTGGCGCTGCTTCCTCTACAGGCTGCTCTGCTGCCGTTTCCTTTGTCTGAGACGGAGCTGCTGTGTCTTCCTCTGCATCCGCGGCTGCTTCTGCTTCTTCAGACTCCAATGGCTCATCCACCTTTGACTGCTCTGGCATATCCGGAACGGCTGCTTCCTCTGTTGCTGTATGGCCGGGATTCGCTGGATTTTCAGTTTCTTTGTTTTCGGTTTCCTTGTTTTCGAGTTCCTGATTTCCAGTTGCCTGATTTCCAGTTGCCTGATTTCCAGAATCTAAGGCCTGATTGGAATCAGCTGCCTCATAATCCGGAGCCGGATTCTCCGGTATGCTACTGTCGGTATTATCTTCCGGTGCATCGGCATCCGGCAGCCCTGCAGTCGTAGAATCACCAGTATCTGCTGGTAAGTCAGTATTCGCTGAATCCTCCATGTCCGGCGACTCTCCTATGTCTGCTGGAGCCTGGATGCCAGTCTGCTCACCGGCACCTGCTGAATCCTCCCCGGTGGTTTGATTGCTGCCAGCGGCTGGAGCAGAGTCGCTGTCTGATGGATTGCCGCTGCTTGAAGGGCTGTCGCCACTTTGGCTGCTGTCGCTGTTTGAAGTGCTGCCATTGCTTTGACTGTCGTCGCTGCCTGAAACGCTGTCGCCGCTTGACGTATTGTCGCCGCCTGAAGCACTGTCACCGCTCTGGCCGCTATCGCCGCTTGAAGCATTGGTGCTGTCTGAAGCGCTGTCGCTGCTCTGACCACTGTCGCCGCTTGAAGCATTGTCGCTACTTGAAGCGCTGTCGCTGCTCTGGCCGCTGTCGCCCCTTGAAGTATTGTCGCCGCTCGAAGCGCTGTCGCTGCTCTGGCCGCTGTCGCCGCTTGAAGCATTGTCGCTGCCTGAAGCGCTGTCGCTGCTCTGGCCGCTGTCGCCCCTTGAAGCATTGTCGCTGCCTGAAGCGCCGTCGCTGCTCTGACCGCTGTCGCCGCTTGAAGCATTGTCGCTGCCTGAAGCGCTGTCGCTGCTCTGGCCGCCATCACCGCTTGAAGCATTGTCGCTGCCTGAAGCGCTGTCGCTGCTTTGACCACTGTCGCCCCTTGAAGCATTGTCGCTGCTCGAAGCGCTGTCATTGCTTGACGTATTGTCGCTGCCCCGTTCACTGTCTGCTGACTCGCTCACCGCTTCACAGCTGTCTGCTGCCAGAGAGGCAAATGCAGTTGAACCTAATGTCAGGCTTACACACAGTGAAAACACAATCACCTTAGTAAAAAGGGTAGAAGCACGCCTGAGTCCGCGCTTACCCGCTCTTCTTGATTTTTTCATATTTTTTTCCTTTCTTTGCACATGATCGGACGCAAAGTATCCGATAACCGAACGAGCATAGCGTCAAAAGCGCCGTAGCCTCTGGCTTTGCTGTCCCACCGTTTCCAATGGTTTGCCTTGCGTTCTCCGTTTTCCCTGCTGTCAGAAGCACATCTGGCAGCAGGGTGTTCTCCAAGGTGGAATCGCCTTTTCCATACAGCTCCCCCCTTTCGCAAAAGCCGTTTTGCTATCCATCACACCCTTCAGAGCCCGGAAGCCTGCAGCTCAGACAATCCCACTTCCCCGGCCTTCCCATCCATTGTCGTATCAATCAGCTTAATCAGCTCCAGAAGACTCCGAAAATTCCTGGTTTCTTTTTCCTCCAGCCAAGTTATGCTCCCCTGCCAGGTCGCATTCTGGCATCCCACAACATGAATCAAAAATGTGCGATTACTGTCCATTACATGCTCTCCTTCTATCACGATTTCCCTATGCCCGGAAGCCATTAAGCGCTTCCACCGTACAAGAGCACTCTTTCTCAAACATGGGAAATCTCAAATTCCACCACTGCCCTGGAAGGCTCTGGCTCCTCCATCCAGCTGCGCCTCAGCCGCTCCACCACCCTTTGCCCGCCCTCTGCCTCTGTCTCAGGCAAAAGGGCGATAAACTGATTCTCGCTGTAACGGGTGTAAATATCGCTGCTGCGCATCACTCTTTCCAGCTGCTCCTGAAGCCGCTCCATCTCCTGCTCCAGACCCTTTTTCTCCCTCATGGTACATAACAGCAGCGTTGCCTGGGAATGACTCTCCTCAATATTTCTGGAAAGAATCCGGTAAATATCCACAAAGCTGGGATAAGGGCAATAATACGGGCTCTGCCTCCTCTCCTGATCCACCAGCCCCTCCAGAGACCCGGCAATATTCCCATCCCCCCAGCGCAAATGCCCCAGGCTGTCCGTATTCTGAAGCTTGGGAAATGGGTACATCCCCAGTTCTCCATAAAACCTTCTGGCAGTATTTTCGTATATCTCTGTGGCCTCATCATACCGGCTCTGCTTCACCAGGCACTCGATCTGTATCTGATTCCACTGGCCATACGGGCAGATACGGCTGGCCTCGCTGCAAAGCTTTATAAGCTCTGGATACGCTTTCTCTCTCTCCAGGATTTTACAAAGCTCCTGTACACAGGAAATGTAGACGGACTGATAGCCGGCCCCTTCCACAGTGGCCCATTCTTCTCCCAGCAGTGCTGGAAGAAACTCTCCTGTATAAAGGCGGCAGATCTCCTGAAGCAGCTCCTTACGCTCTCTTCCAGTTGTCCCATCCCGGATCTTTTGATATAGCTGGTCCAGCCTCCCCACATCTGTCTCCACCTCATAGTCCCAGCTGAAATAATAGTTTCCTCCAGGGTCGGCAATCACATACCGGCCCTCCGGAAAACCCCTGGTCTCCTCTATCAGCCTTCTGAGAGCCCTGGCTTGCTGGCGCAGGTTATTATGACGTTTTCTCGGATCCTCACTGCCACTTCCCAGAAGCTTTGCCAGTCTCTGCCAGGGCATCCCCTGCATCCCCGCCTTTAAAAGGAGCAGGAGAAGCTGAATGCTCTTTTGGCCAAGCCTTTTATTAATCACTATTTTTTCCTCCCCAAAGGTTAGGGAAAAGCCGCCCAGATACCTGGCATAAAAGCTGGCACATGCTTTTTTTTCCATATCGCTTTCATCCTTTTGCCTAAAAATCGGGAATGGGGCATAACCCATAGGTTATGCCCCACAAATTCAGTTTATAAAATTATCACGAATTTTCCATGAAAATATAAAAAACAACATGTATGTAACGATTTTTTTCACAGTTAATTTGCTATAATGAATTAAAACAATTAGATTTGGATAAAATTGGGTTTCAAGAACTATGGGTAATAATGTATGGGTTATTCGCCATATCGAATCCTAGCAGAAGCTGAAATAAAGTGTCCGGCTCGCCGGACTCTCCCGCCGACGCGCGGCAGCGGCAGCAGCCATCTTCCTTTGCGCGTAGTGTGCTCTACGTTTCACTTCGGTCGCTGCTAAACGAGTGCCGCTGGCACTCAGCAGCCCCGGGGGTTTTTGTCCTATCGGACGCACTTTCCTATAGAATAAAAATGCCCTCAGCAAATTACCTTTGCTGAGAGCACACGTCCCATAAATCCTACTGTAAAATCAGTCCCATCTTCTCATTCCGGAAGAGCCTTTGGTCCATTTCCTTCATTTTCTCTGCCAGCAGCGGCTGAAAGTCCATCTGATCCAGCACATCCTTCTTAAGATCGATCCCCGGAGCGATCTCTGTAAGCATAACCCCTTCCTTTGTGAGCTCAAATACTGCCCGTTCCGTCACATAGAGCACCCGTTGACCCCGCTTTCTGGCATAGGCGCCGCTGAAGCTGATCTGGGCTACCTTCTCTACTGCCTTCTTTACCCGGCCCTCTGAGAGAATTTCCAGGCCAGCCTCCGTAAATCCGGCCTTAAAGCCGCCTGCCTTTAAGGTGCCCACAAAGATCACCGTCCGGGCAGACTGAGAGATATTAATAAATCCGCCCACTCCATTTACCCGGTCCCCGAAGCGGCTGACATTTACATTGCCCTCCTGGTCAAACTCCGCAAAGGACAAGACCGCCAGATCCAGGCCGCCTCCGTCATACCAGTCAAACTGGCTGGCGGACTCTAAGATTACCTCCGGATTATAGACCAGGCCGAAGTTGCTTCCTCCGGCAGGAATCCCGCCGGTGATTCCCTGCTCCACGGAAAGCTTTATGGCCTCTCCCAGGCCCTCCTCGTCGATCACAGAGGCTACCCCTGCAGGCATTCCAAATCCCAGATTTACAATGCTGCCTTCCTTTACCTCCATTGCTGCCCGACGGGCTATGACCTTCCGCTCATTCTGCTCCATAGGCGGCAGCTTTTCCACAGAAGACATCTTCCGCTCCCCGGACAAAGCCGGGTCATAGTCGGTCAGCATAGACTGGCGCTGGCCCGGGTCTACCACCACCGCGTCCACCAGAAAGCCCGGCACGCGGATATCCAAGGGCTTTAGGCTACCCTTTACCGCCACCTGCTTTACCTGAGCGATCACGATGCCGCCGCTGTTTTTCGCCGCCTGGGCTGCTGCCAGGCACTCCGGGAGGATCCCTTCCCGCTCGTAGGTCAGATTTCCCTCCTCATCCGCAGTGGAAGCCCGGATAATGGTCACGCCAATGGGGACAGAGTGGTATAAAAGGTATTCCTCTCCGCCGATCTCGATCACCTGGGTCAGCTTCTCCCTGGAAAAGCGGTTCATAGCCCCGGCCTCCACCCTGGGATCCACAAAGGTTCCCAGGCCTACCTTGGTGATTACTCCGGGCCGGCCTCCCGCTATCTCCCTTGCCAGCTGAATCATGGTTCCCTGAGGCAGCACATAGGCGTCGATCTTCTCCTGTCTGGCCATCTCCTGCATGCGGACAGACCAGGTCCAGTGGCTGCCCACCACCTTGCAAACCATGCCTTCATGGGCGAACCGGTCCGCCCCGCCGCCCTCCTTATCCCCGATGCCGGCGCTGTGCCACAGACTTAAGTCCCTGGGATGCCCGGTTTCCAGGAAATGCTCCTCCAGCTCCTTTAAAAAGTAATAGGGCTCATTGATCCCGCCGCCCCCTGCCACCAGCCACACATTCACCTGATCCGGAATCATGGCAGCCGCTTCCCTGGCGCTCATAATCTTCTTCATACGCTTCTCCATTCTGCTTTCGCCTTTCTTGTTCGGTTTATTATGGTTTCGTCCCATCTCTGCCGCCCCTGCCGTCACGAAGCCGATCCTTTTTAGTGTCCGCCTCTGGCCACATATTCATCATGGTCATAGATGGTCTGATGTACCTTTTCATGGCGCGCCTCATCGATGATGCAGCTTCCGCCGCCCCACTGCCGCTTATTAGTCCACTCCGTATCCGGCCCGGACCAGAAGGGATCCTCCTCCCCCAGCCCCAGGGGGAGAAATACGGTGGTGCACAGATACAGGCTTCCCGTGGAGATATAAACCTCCCCAATCTCCGGATTTGCCCCGCACCAGCCGATTTTCAGCCATCCCTTCTCATCGAAGGTCCCGGGCTTCATCATATTTTTGATCACCGCCGTCAGGGCGCACCGCACCTGCATAGGCGTCACCTCCTCCGGGAGATTATGCATCAGGGCCATTTCCGACAGATGCTGCATCGCGCCGAACCGGTATGCCAGAGAACGCCCCACTGCCGGGAAGGTGCCCTCCGGACTGATCAGCCGCTCCAGAATCCCAGCATACCGCCTGGCCCTTGAAGGAACCCGCTCCACTAAAAGCTCCCAGTCCGGATCCGTGGGGCCCATAATCCTTGCCACATCATAGTACATAGGCTGGATGACAAAGCTGTTATAATAATTCATGCAAAACTCTTCCCCATCCCCGTACATTCCATCGCCCTTATACCACATCTCATGGAAATGCAGCGCGGAATCAATATGGTTCCTGTCATATGGCTTCCCCATCACATACAGCAGCGTCTCGATCATGGCTAAGAACATGTAAAAATTATTAAAGCCGGATTTGATTTTTGTGGAATCCGTCATACAGGCAGCCAGATTTTCCTTCTGCTCCTCTGTCAGGGGATCCAAAAGCTCCTTTGGCGCCCGGAGAATGCCATGGGCTAAAAAGGCGGCGTCCACCAGGGGCTGACGGCCCTCTTTAAAATTTACAAAATCCGGAGACTTAGGATTAGTGCAGTTGATAATCACCTGCCGGGCAAGGGCGGCATATTTCCTCCGCAGCTCTTCCTCCTCCCCCTTTAAGCTCTTACAGCCAAGCCAGGCAGATACCCCGTCGATGGTTCGCCCGATGGCCTCCAGGTGAGTAAACTGCCTCCGGATTTCCACCTCCTTTTCCTCCGCCACCCGGCATTCACAGGGCATATCCCGGTGCAGCCTCTCTTCGGCCGCTGCCTCCAGCACCGGGGCAGCGATAGCCAGCATAGTATCCAGCCAATATCGTCTCTCTTCTGTCATAACAGCTCCTTATCCCCTTTCATTCATGGTGACGCCTCATAAATCATAGCCACAAGCAGGCCGCCAGGCAAATTTCGCCTGGCAGCCCCTGTGCCCGAAACATTCTTTGTTCGAATTACAGCTTTTTAATGTGGAATCCACCGTCCAGATCGATATAATTGCCTGTACTGTAGATAAATTTCTCTGTGCAGAAGGCGCTTACCGCATCGGCGATATCCTGAGGCATCCCCCAGCGGGCGATGGGGAAGGCTCCCTGCTCGATTAAATCGCTGTACTTTTTATGTACTACCTTGGTCATATCCGTCTCGATCACTCCCGGACGAATCTCATAAACCTGGATATCGTCTGCTGCCAGCCGGTCCGCATAGAGAGTGGTAAGCATGGCCACCCCTGCCTTAGATACACAGTACTCGCCCCGGTTGGTGGAAGAGACGGTGACAGAGCTGGAGCTGATATTCACGATTACCCCTCTGCGGCGCCCCTTCACCGGCTGGGTCAGCATCTGATTCGCCACCAGCTGGGTCATGAACATGGTCCCCTTGGTGTTGGTGCCCACCACATAGTCAAAGCTCTCCTCGGTCATTTCCAGAAGATCCAGCCGCACCTTGGGAGCAACCCCTGCATTATTCACCAGCACATCAATGTCTCCGTACTTCTCCACCACCTTCTTTAAAAAGGCTTCCCGGTCCTCCTTCACAGTGGTGCTTCCCTGTACATACAGATAATCAATTCCCAGCTTCTCCAGCTCTCCCAGGTTCTCCTGATAATCCTTCGGATCATTCACATCCAAAATCGCTACATTATATCCATCCAGCCCAAGCTGTCTTGCCACGCCAAAGCCGATCCCCCGGCTGCCTCCGGTTACAATCGCTGTTTTCTTCATGATTTATTCCGCCTTTCCTTTTTATGCTGCTTCTACTTTAATTCCCCGCTCATCTCCTGGGCCCAGTGGTCCACCACCATTTTCGGCGCGTACACAAACATCATGTGCATATCCTCAGTTCCAGTATTCACCAGGCCGTGAGGCAGATTCCGGTCAATGTACACCGAATCCCCGGCACACACTGGTTCCGTCTCCTCGCCGATGGTCATCTCCCCTTCGCCCTTAATAATCGTATAGGTCTCGATGGTCTCATGATCGTGAAGCGGGATAGAGCCGCCGGGATAAATCACCACATAGCCCTGGCAGAAATACTCTCCATTAATGGCCCCATTCTCCCCGTACATCACCCTGGTCCGTCTTCCGGTGGGGAACTCCATTCCCTCAATATCTTTAAAAATGCTGATTTTCTTCATCTTCTTACCTTCCTTCGTATTTCGGCGGACGCTTCTCTAAGAATGCGGTCAGGCCTTCTATGGCGTCATGGGTGGTGAACAGGAAGCCTAAGGTCATAGCATCCCTCTGGGCAATATCCGTAGGCTGCTTATTAGCTGCATCGTAGATCAGCCGCTTGTCAAACTTCATGGTGAGCGGCGCCTTAGAGGCCAGCTCCCTTGCCATCTCCTCCGCCTTCTCCCGCAGAGTCGCCACATCATCATACACCTCAGCGATCAAGCCGTAGTCAAAGGCCTCCTTTGAGGTGATCATCCTTCCCCGCAGGATCATATTCTTTGCCCGGCTCTCCCCGATGAGTCTGGCCAGACGCAAGGTCCCGCCCCATCCGGGAATCATGCCGATGTTGATCTCCGGCTGGCCGAACTTAGCATTAGCAGAGCAGACGCGGATGTCGCAGCACATGGCGATCTCTAAGCCGCCCCCTAAGCAGTAGCCATTGATAGCAGCCACCACCGGGATGTCCAGGGTTTCAATCTTTGTAAACAGCTTATGCCCTACCTCGATGGAGTACCGCGACTCCTCCGGGCTCATCTTCACCAGGCCGGAGATATCCGCCCCTGCGATAAAGGACTTCTCCCCGCCTCCGGTGAGAACCAGGGCACGGATGCTGGAATCCGCCTTTACCTCCTCCACAAGGCTGTCCATATATTCTACAATCGGCACGCTTAATGCGTTCCTTGTTGACGGGATATCTACCTTTAATATGGCATATCCTTCCTTCTTTTCCAGGGTGATTCCTTCGATCATTCTTTTTTCCTCCTTCTTTATTTCTCCTTAAGCCCCATAACCTCCGGGGCAAAAATCCGCGGATCCATTAATTTCGGCTGCTCCGGCATCAGCGGCACGAAGTCCATCTGGCCCAACACATCCTTCTCTAAATCAATTCCCGGGGCAATCTCCTTAAGCACCAGCCCCTCCGGGGTCATCTCAAAGACAGCCCGCTCGGTCACGTAAAGCACCTTCTGACCGGTTTCCCTTGCATAATCGCCGCTGAAGGTAATATGCTCCACATCCTTTAAGAACTTCTTGTGCTTCCCTTCCTGGAGAATGTGGATCGCTCCCTCCCGGATCTCCGTCTTCAGCCCGCCGGCAGTAAAGGTTCCGCAGAACACACATTTCTTTGCAGTCTGGGAAATGTCGATGAATCCGCCAGCACCTGAAATGGTAGGACCAAATTTACTCACATTCACATTTCCATGGCTGTCCGCCTGAGCAAGCCCCAGACAGGTCATATCCAGGCCGCCCCCATTATAAAAATCAAACTGAGACGGGCCGTCGATCATGGAATCGGAATTATAGGCCACGCCGAATATGGCTCCGCTGGCAGGCACGCCGCCGATGATCCCCTGCTCGATGGTCATCTTCACATAATCTGCAATCCCTTCCTCTGCCGCCACCATGGCTACCCCGTCCGGCATGCCGAAGCCCAGGTTAATGATGGTTCCCTTCTGAAGCTCCATGGCAGCCCTTCTGGCCACCACCTTTCTCTGATCCAGAGCCATGGGCGCTATGGCATCCACCGGCATCCGCACATCTCCGGTCAGGGCCGGATTATACTCTCCCTCAATGGTCTGCACCTGCTCCGGGCACACCACCACCGCATCCACCAGGATCCCCGGGATCCGCACCATTTTCGGATCCAGGGTGCCTGCCTGGGCTCCGAACTTCACCTGGCAGATCACTGTTCCGCCACAGTTATGTACTGCCTGGGCGATGGCTAAGGACTCTAGGTAAGCAGGCTCATACTCCAGAGAAATATTCCCCTCATTATCCCCGATGCTGCCCCGGATTAAAGCCACATTTAAGGGGTAGGTCTTATACCGCAGCCACTCCCTGCCGTCCATCTCAATCAGCTCTACAATATCCTCTTTTGTCACATCATTCAGCTTGCCCCCGGAAATCCTGGGATCCACAAAGGTCTTCAACCCCGTCTGGGTAACCAGGCCCACCCGCTTGGCAGCGATCTCCCGGTACTGCATGGCCACAATTCCCTGAGGCAGGTTATAGGCCTCAATCTTATTTTCATTGGCCATCTGCTGCATCTTAGGAGACCAGCCCCAGTGGCCGCCTACCACCCGCTTGATCATCCCCTCGTGGGCGAAGCGGCTGATGCCTCCCTTATCCTTATCCCCGATTCCCGCGGAATGGGTCAGGCTCACCATCCTTGGATGCCCCTCGGTGAGGAAGCGCTCCTCCAGCGCCTCGAAAAGGAAATTCGGCTCCATAATCCCGCCGCCATTTCCAGATACAGCGATGCTGTCGCCGTCCTTAATCAATGCTACTGCTTCCTTCGCTGTCATAAATTTATTCATACATCTTCTCCTTCTTCTCCCGCAATGAATTCCATTATCCTTCAGACGGTTCGCCGGTCACTGTTAAAGTAAACACCCTCCCGCCAGTTTCTCCATACCATTTCAAACCAGCCGTCCTCCTCCGGAATGGGCCGCACCGGCCTCCAGAAGCACTGGCACCGGCCATCCTCATAGACGATCTCCTGAATCTGCCCGGACATCCCCTTATCCTCCAGGGAGAACCGGAACTCCTCCGGCAGGCATTCCAAAGGTTTTTTGCCCTCCGGGTCACAGATTAGATAGGAGCCCCGGCTGGTTCCGCCCCTTCGGATGTAATCCCGGATTGCCTCCAGATACATCTGCTGGCTTACCAGCAAATCCCGCAGACGGTACAGATGCTTTAACTCCGCCGTCTCCTGGATGCCCAGGCCATTAACCCGCTCCTGCTGGGCAAGATTCTCAGCCAGGGCCTGCTCCACCCCTTCCAGAGAACGGATATTCGCCCCGCTCTTTGACATCCGCACGCCCAGCGTCTTTTTCTCCGCCTTCCAGTCCAGCAGCCCACTGGTCTTCTCCTCCAGTTTTCCTTCCGGCAGCCCGCTGGTCTTCTCCTCCAGCTTTCCTTCCGGCAGCCCACTGGTCTTCTCCTCCAGCTTTCCTTCCGGCAGCCCGCCAGGTATTTCCAGCTTTCCTGTCAACTGCTCACCGCCGGCTTTCTCCGGGCCATCTGCCAGCAGCTCCCTGCCCTTCTCCGCTGCCCTCATCCCAAAGGCCTCCGCCCTTTCTACCTGGGCGCCGCAGCCTCTGGCCAAGGTATCTGCATCCCAGGGCTCCTCAACATACCTTCCGGCGATAAACTGGGCTGCCCTGAGGCTTCCCACCTGGCCGGAATTTAAGGCGCTTCCTCCTGGACGGTAAACCCCATGAGTGCCATTCACCTCCCCCACAGGGAAGAAATGTGCCAGATTGCTCTCCCACCAGCTGTTTCCCGCCAGACCGCCGTTATTATGCTGGGCGCAGACCGCGATCTCCAGCTGCTCAGTGTACAGGTCAATGTTGTGAGAGCGGTAAAGCTCAATAGCCGCCGGATTCATATGTTCCAGTCGGTCGATGGGGGTGTCCCACAAACCGTCAGAGCTCTTCAGGTAATCATACGCCTCCTGGTGAAGCAGCTGAGAGAGAAAGTGTCCCTTATCCTCCGCCGCGCTGGGATTCCTGCGGTAATCCAGATACACCCTCCGCCCCTTCATCACCGTCTCCTGGTACACCAGAAGATCGATAAGGGAAGAGCCGTAATCCACAGTCTTCCTCGGGTCAAAGGGCCACTGATAGCCCTTTAGGAAAATGGCGTAGAGCATATCCTCCGGCTTGGAAAAATATTCATCCAGAAACTCCCGCTCATCGCTGCCGTCCGCGGCAGTGGATATGTACCTGGGAATCACCTGCTGATAAGTCCCGGACAGATTCCAGCGGAACTTGATGGAGGCGATACCATACTGGGATTCAGTCAGATTCTTTCCCCTGGCCCCGGCCCGGAAAGCGCAGCCCATACCGCCGGTCTGGCTCACCGGATAAACCGAAGTATCATACATCCCAGCCTCACCGCCTGTGCCGTAGACGATGTTATCTGCCGCAAAGACCGTGTACTGCTTCTCCACGCTGCTCTCCCGGACGTTCAGCGCCACAAGGCCCCGCACCCGTTTCCGTCCCTGACTTCCTTCCAGTGCTTCCTCCTGCCTTTGGCTGTCCCGGGAAGCTTCTATCCTGTCCTGGCTATCCTGAGAAGCCTCTTGCCTGTCCTGGCTATCCTGAAAAGCCTCTTGCCTGTCCTGGCCAGCCTTAAAAACCTCCTCATCATCCGTCAGCAGTTCAATCACCTGATACCCGTCAAAAACCGGAATCTGGTACCGCTCTGCCTCCTCCCACAGCGCCTCGGTCATGAACTTGGAGGTGAGGGGACCGGCGGAAGTTCCACGCTGGTTCGGGTCATGGTCCGTCTTATAGCCTACATACTCCCCGCTGCCGTTACAGGGGAAGGGCACGCCGATATCCACCAGATGATAAAACCCTCTCAGAGAAAGGGCCGCCTCCGCCAAGGCCAGATCCCCATCCATCGCCTGGCCGTCAAATAAGGTCTGGGCCATCTTCCGGATACTGTCCGGCTCACTGCCGCAGGTGGTCAGCTTATAGTATGTCTGCTTATCTGACCCTGTGTTCCTGGAGGTTCCCATAAGCCTCCCCTCCGTCAAGATGGCGATATCCCTCTGTCCTGCCTTGTACAGGGAAACCGCGCTGTTTAAACCAGCTGCACCGCTTCCTACCACAATCGTCTGCACCGCGTAAAAGGGATACTCCCTCTCCCCGATGCGGATGGTTCTCTGCTCCATCTTCTCTCTCCTTTCCCAATCCTTTGTGACTGTATTAGTTACGCCTTCGCCCCTTCACTCAGTTTTCCCTAGGCAAAACAGGCAGTTTACAGCACTTTAAAGCCTTTGTCTTTGTACAAGAAATCGTTTGTACAATCGTTTTCATGAATATAGCATAGCACCTTTTTCCCTTGCCGTCAAGGGGGATTTTCACAAAATTCACTTATCTGCCGAATTCCTCGGTCACCGTTTTTGAGAACACAGTTACGAAAACAGTTGACAGGAATCAGTTTATCCGCTAAAATCAAATTAAAGAACAAGATTTTGTACAATAAATAGTACAGATAAAGGAGGTCCCAAATGCTGGCAGTAAATTATTCTACCATAAGAAATAATCTGAAACGTTATTGTGACCAAGCAACAGAAAATGGTGAAACTGTGATTGTTACACGCAAAGGGGAGAAAAATATTGTTCTTTTAAGTCTTGAGCGATACAATCAAATCATGAAAGCTGCGCGAAATGCAGAATATCTTTCTATGATTGACCGGGGAATCGAACAATTAGAAGCCGGAAAAGGACAGCAGCATGAACTGATCGGGGCTGATGAATATGAATAAATTGTGGGCAGACCGCGCTTGGGATGATTACCTCTATTGGCAGCAGCTCGATAAAAAAATGGTAAAAAAGATCAATGAGCTGATAAAAGATATTGAGAGAAATGGCTTGTCAAAAGGGATCGGAAAGCCAGAACCCTTGCGTTATCGAAAAGCCTGGAGCCGAAGGATTGACCAGGAAAACCGCTTAGTCTACAATATCGATCCTCAAGGAAATCTGTGGATTATCGCATGCAAAGGACATTATGAAGATTAACCAAACGCCCCGCCAAAACCAGCGGGGCGTTTTTCATGATTTTCTATTTTTATTCTTCTTCCAGAGAAAGGATATCCAGCTTCTGCACAAAGGAAGCCAGGATCAGCGGCCTGTCCTCCGGCCCAGTCCCCTGCTTACGGCAGACCACGTCGATTTTCACCTGATTCTCCTCCGGTATCAGCTCCATCACCTCTCCCCGGACGGTCACCGTATCATTTAAAAGAACCGCGGACTTAAACTTAATCTCCTGGGAATGGGTAACGGATCCATCTCCGCAAAGCTTATTCAGCACCGGGCAGATCAGCCCGGCGGTCAGCATGCCGTGGGCGATCCGCGAGCCGTACATCATGGTCTTTCCAAACTCCGCGCTTACATGCTGGGGGGCGTAGTCGCCAGACAGCTGGGCAAACATCATAATATCCGCCTCTGTTACAGTTTTTGAGAACCAGGCCACATCCCCTACCTTGATATCCTCCATCTGCTTTAACACAATTCCTTCCAGACTCATCTTACTGCTCATCCTCCTTCCCCTCATGAACTTCCATCAGATCCATCCCCTCCAGGGAGGTTCCGGAAAGCACCAGCTCCCGCTTCTGATTATAGGCTTCAAATTCCACCATTACCTGCCTCTTGTCCAGATCCACGGAAGCCACCTCTGCCCGGATGGTGATAGTGTCATTCGGATATACTGGCGCTATCATCTGAAATTCCCGCTTCACCGGATAGGCGCTGGGAGATAATAACCGGAAAATCGCGCCTCCGGCCATAGCCCCCACCAGCATCGGGTGCGCCACCCGCCTGCCGAATCTGGTTTCCTCCCCATACTGCTCATTCATATACACCGGGGAGAAATCTGCTGAGATCCCTCCATAGAGCGTAACATCGGTCTCGCTCACGGTTTTCGTAAACAGGGAAAAATACCCTGCCTTTAACCCTTCTATGGATTTCTGTTCATACTGCATCACTGCCATGTGAGCCCTCCTTTTCCAAATCAAATATGCCCTCACCGTCTCCTTGCGCCTGTCTTCCTCGGGCAATGAGACAGGCGGGCGCCTGTGCCTTATGTAGCCATTGTGCACACCCCTGCCAGGCCATGCCCAGCAGCTTAATGTACCCGCATCAGCTCCACCACAGAGCCGTCCATCACCATCTCTCCCTCCTGGTTATAGCAGGTGGTTCGGACGATGACGATCTTCTTCTCCAGAATCTTCTTCGTCACCTCCCCCACCGCCGTGATGGTGTCCCCGATCTTCACCGGCTTTAAGAAGGTAGACTCCTGGGCGATGGTCACCGCCCCCGGAGAGGCGATCTGTGTGGACACCGGCCAGGTGTAGGTGGCTAACAGCATGGTCTGCACCATCCGGCTCACATAAGGCGTCCGCTCCGCAAATTCCTGATTCATGCTCAAGGGCTCGAACGCCCCGGTGATCCCGGCGAACAATGCCACATCCCCCTCCGTCACTGTCTTGGAAAAGTAGGCCTTCTGGCCCATGGGGATGGTCTCCACCGTCTTCTCCACTTCCTTTAATTCCAGCTCCTTCATAAACGATCCTCCTTTTTAATTTCCATGGGTGCGCTTTCCAGCATCCCCTTATGCTGCACTTGTACCAGGCCCAGAGCCTGTCCGGACGGTGGGAAGGCTACGGACTGCAGTACACACCAGTACTGCCTGTGAACCATAACCGCTATGGCTCCACTCCCACCCTCCGTATCTCCTCCACAATATCCATAAAATCCTTACAATAAATCTCATAGAGGGGCGCCACCCCTTCCCGAAACCGCGCCTCCTCCTCCTTCGGCAGGGTGATAATCTCACATCCAGCTTCCAGAACCACCTTTCTGGAAAACCGCTCCCGCTCCGTCCAGAGCCGGCGCTGGTATCTGGCAGACTCCCTGGCGCATTCCAAAATCACCTGCTGATCCTCTGAGGACAGCTTATCCCAGGTTATCTGAGACGCCAGCTGCATCTCCGGCACCCGTGTATGCTCATCCATTGTATAATACTTCGCCACCTCATAATGCCCCTCTGACTCATAGGAGGGCAGGCTGTTCTCCGCCCCGTCGATGAGGCCCCGCTGAAGGCCGGAGTATACCTGGTCGAAGGCAGAGGGCACCGCCACTGCCCCAAGAATCTCTATGGTATCCTTCATCAGGCTGGACTGCTGAACCCGGATCTGCAGCCCCTCCATATCCTCCAGACACCGGATGGGCACCTGAGAGGTATAAAAGCTCCGGCTCCCTCCGTCATACCAGGAAAGAGGCTGCAGGTTGATTCCCTGGAAAAAGTCCATAAACTTCTCTCCGATCTCCCCTTCCAGAACCCTCCACATGTGTTCCCTTCCTGTGTAGATGTAAGGCATCTGGAGCACATTCAGCTCCGGGACAATCTCGGACAGAGGGGATACGGACACTCTGGCAAAGTCCACGCCTCCGAACTGAAGCTGCTGCAGAATCGACTGCTCATCCCCTAAAGCAGCACCAGCCTTTACCTGGATCTCGATCCTGCCCTCTGTCCTCTCCTTCACCAGCTGGGCAAACCGGTAAGCCCCAAGGCTAGTGGGATAGTCCTCCGCCTGGTTCTCCGCGTAAGTCAGCACAAACTCCGGAACCACGCCCCCGCTGCCCTGCTGCTCCTTGGATCGGCTGCTATTCAGGAGAAAAACAGCTGCCGCTGCCACAGCGACGCCTGCCGCTGCGATCCCCCATATCCCCCAACGCTTCTTCAATCCTTCCCGCCTCCCTGCCCCACTGCATCTCTTAGCTGTCCCCATCTGCTTTTTCTTCCTAATCACTCAACTGCTGGTTTTCCTTATACGCGCTCACCCGGTATTCCGTAGGGCTCTGCCCGGTGATTCGCTTAAATACCTTGGCAAAATAATTGGAATCCTCGTACCCCACCGACCGGCCGATCTCCCGGATATTTACTATGGGACCCACCAGAAGCTTCTTAGCCTCCTCCACCCGGTACTCTGCCAGGCGGGCGGTAAAGTTCTTCCCAAAGCACTGCTTAAACAGCTTGCAGAAGTAGGCTTCCGAGTAATTCATGGCCCGGGCCGCATCCTGCATGGAGATATCCTCCCGAAAATTCTGCCTCATATAGGCCTCGATAGCCTCAGCCACCATAGAAAGCCGCATATTTGACTCCGGTTCAGAGGAAGCACTCTCCGGTTCCGGAGAAGCGTCCCCCAGCTCTCCCTCTAATGGCTCTCCCTGCCAGACCTTATCTGCCGGCTCTGCCCCTCCGATCAACTCCGCCCTCCGGCTCTGCTCCTCCCCTTCACTCACCAGGCGCATCGCCTCCACCACCACGGAGATCAGCTCCTCCTCGTCATAAGGCTTCAGAAGATAGTCCAGGGCCCGCACGGCAATAGCCTTTCTGGCATAAGAAAATTCATCAAAGGCAGTAAGAAAGATAATGCAGCAATTTTTATCCCGTTTGCGGATCCACTCAGCTGCCTGGATCCCATTGATCCCAGGCATCTCGATATCCAGGATGGCGATCTGGATCTGCTCCCGCTCATAGACCTTCACTGCCTCCCTGCCATTATCCGCCTCGAAAATCTGGCACAGATCCCCCAGCCTTCTCTCCAGCGTCCGGTGAAGCGCCATCATTTCTATCCTTTCATCATCTGCTATCAGTAAACGATACATGTATTCCCTCCGGCCATTTATCCCTGCTTTCCTTTGCAGCAAGCATTTTTAAGGCAAAATTCCCGCTGCAAACGTGTTCACTCCCTGGCATCCCTATGCTCTCACTGCCAGCAGGCAGTCAGCCTATGTTTCCCTGCCCATAGATTATAGCAAATGATCTTGGATTTTTCCACACAAAAATCCTTTAACTGCAAAAAATGTAACAGTCCAAATTCATGTTAAATTCCACATCAGATGGACATCCGAAGCTTCTTGTCCGGCACAGACGGGCAAGAAGATGCCCCGTCTGAACTACTACCAAAAAACAGCTGGTTTCTGTGTGTTGCATATTCTATTACGACCGTGGCAGAAACGGGGACATCGCTGCAGAGCTGCTTAAGGGATACCAGGGCTTTCTGGTAACAGACGGATACAGTGGGTATAGAAAAGTAAACGGGATCCGGCGAGCCCTTTGCTGAGCCCACGTCCGCAGATACGATGTCGAGAGTATCCCTATGGACAGCAAAGGGAAAGAACTGCCAGGTGCCAAAGCCAGCGCAGTACTGTATACGTTGGCGGAAAGCGCCAAGGCAAATGACCTAGATTTATTCGAATATCTAAAATATCTGCTGATGGAAATGCCTGTTTGAGCCATAGGATCATGTTCCTATCTCTCGCACAAAAATGTCAAACTACATATTTTTTCAGTCCAGGAATCTGATTGGCTCCAGCAGATAGAAGCATACTCAAAGCAAAATTGACAAGCGCCAGAACAGGAGTCCAGAGAATGAATGAGTATGTCTCAGCATTTAGACTAAAAAAATGATCCAGCGCCTCTCTGAATAACAGATGCATCATATAAGCACCGAATGTATATTTGGAAAGACTTGCGATGATTTTAGCACCTTTACTTTCCTGTCTAATCTTTACAGAACATTTCTTCATTACTACAAACAATCCAGTACATTGCATCAAGACTGGCATCTTAAAAGCATCATCAAAAATTCGCACAAGTGAATTTGTTCTGTGCGAAAGGTATAAGTTCCCTAGAATGTTCCATAGAAAGCCCACAATCCCAACAATCAATACCATCGTTTGTCCTTTTCTTGATATATCGGTTGTATTCAGGAAATAACCCAAAAGAAAATAAGGCACATATCCCATTAGAAAATGCAAGTTCATATTGCTGTAGTTGTTGTCGACTTTGTTAAGTACTTCGTTTCCTGCAAAGGAAGTATACTGTAACACCGCTTTGAAAGTAGTATATCCGAATAAAAAGATAATAGCTATAAGCAAATAATACCTACTAATTTTTCTATCTTCGGCTATTTTTCTAATGGCTGGAGTAAGAATATATAATCCTACTATCATATGAATGAACCACATGTGCCAATATCCTGTGATCATCGTCTGAATAACGTAATTGTTATCCTGATGGTTAATGTTGACTTCCCATATGCAATAGATTGCTGTCCAAAACAAAAATGAAAAAAGCAGTCTCAATATGTGCTTATTCCACAGTCTGCTAATTGTTATCTTCTTGTTTGGACTCAGAAAAAGTGCTCCCGATATCATGACAAACATTGGAACAGCCCATCGTACAAGTCCGTCATACACAAGAAGGGTGTCTCTTAATACCCCCCAATTTTCTTAGATGCAGTATGGAGAAGTATGACTGCATAGGTCGCCATTATTCTGAGGATATCAAGATGAACCTGTCTTTGCATTTTTCCTTCCACGCTTTTATCAGAAGCCATGTCAATCCCTTTTTTACTTATTTCACACAATTTTGTGGTCTTCATAAATTTGTAACCTCCATCCAATTATTATGGCAGTCTCAGAAACTCTTTAAATCCCATATTTCCGCTCTTTTTCTGTTTCTTTGCTTTATCCTTTCCTCCAAACTCCGTAAGAAAAATTTTAATTAATTTTCAAAAAGCTGGTTTTTAGTATCCATCATTTTAGACACACACCACTGGCACCACATAATTGGACATCTCGCTTTATTGCAGTTTTGGTGCTCTATCACTTGTAGTTTGTTTGTGACATAATATACCAAGTACCGACAGATTCCGTCACCCTTGACAGTTTCCTCTGTGGTTCCGCAGCAGCTGCTGACGGACAGGTTCCTCTTCAGGGAGCCATCACGTAGTCCTCCGCCATTCCTAGTACTGCATTGCGTAAATAACGGTGAATAGGTGCTTGATGTCTGCGTTAGATGTGAATCCCGCGAAACGAAGGCGTAGTGGTGCTACGTCGAGTTTCGTGGGGTATACAGATGACGTAGACAGCGAGTACATATTCACTGGAATTTATGCAATGCAGTACTAGTATAATTCCACCGGGAATTCAGGTTCAAAATTGAAAATAGATAAATGTTGATGCATCATACACAGGTCCATAAATTCCAAAAACTAAAATTATAAATATTATCATATAGTAAACCATCCATCTGAATACAACATTCTGGTCTGCAAGTGCTGCTTTCAGATCCTTCTTATTCCTGAAATAATCCACACGCATCAGAATAAAGAGGCCTAGCAGCATGACATAAAAATCTTTTTCCTCCAATGCTATTGTATTAATTCCCATCAAATTTTCTGAATTTAGCATGTACATAATTCCAAATGATGTACTTCCATGCTTTAACATCCTAATCGCCGTTCTAAAACTATTTGCCCGAAAAAATAGCCATGAAAAATCTACCAAAGCAAAGGTAATCAGCCTCTGGAATTGACAGTAACTCCAGCACTCTGTTCGTATTTTTAACTTTTTTTGTAGTTTCGTTTTCCATGGTTTCGTAATATCCCCGACGATTTGATATATTCCATTCAGCATCCCCTATACCACATAGTTCCATCTTGCCCCATGCCACAATCCGCTTATAGAAAACGTCACCAAAAGATTTCTGTATTTCTTAAGTCTCCCGCATCTGTTTCCTCCCAGAGGGATATAAATATAATCGCGAAACCAGGTTGTTAATGAAATATGCCAGTTTCTCCAGAATTCACTTACTGTAGTCGCATAATAAGGTCTGTTAAAATTCTTCATCAGACGGAATCCCATTACCCTGGCTGCCCCTACCGCAATGTCCGAATATCCGGCAAAATCACAATATATCTGGAAGGCAAATAAAATAGTCGCTACTCCTATCTGCAAGCCTGTGTAATCTGTATAATGATCATACACCGCTGTAACCAGTATGGCAATACGGTCAGCAATTACCAGCTTCTCAAAAAATCCCCATCCCATCAGCAGAAGCCCATTTTTTACACGTTCTGGATCAAATATATGGGGTTCACGCATCTGACCAAGCAGGTTCCTGCTCCGCTCAATTGGTCCTGCCACCAACTGTGGAAAAAAGGAAATAAACAGGGCATAACGGAATGGGTTTTTTTCCGCCTCCACATCTCCCCGATAAACATCAATCACATATCCAAGAGCCTGAAATGTATAAAAAGAAATCCCAACTGGCAATACTACATCAAACGCAGGAAATGCCCTCTCGAATTTTCCGATTACATTTTCAAGATTCCTAACCGTAAAATTATAATATTTAAAAAAGAATAAAATCCCCAGATTGAATACAATACATCCTGCTAAACACAGCTTTCTAAACCTTTTCTGTGGCTCACCAGCATAAAACTGAATAAAAAGCGTGCTTGCCCAAGTGGCAACTGTGGAAGCACCTATCAAAACAGCATATTTCGGGTTCCAACTCATATAAAAATAGTAGCTAGACACCAGTAACCATATCCATTTAACTTTCTGAGGAATCAGAAAATAGAATAGTACAACCACAGGAAAAAAAATTAAAAAGTGAAGGTACTGGTAAAATCCCTGCCTGCTGACATGAAAGGCTCTACAGTAAAAGAAGATATTCCCTTTTAATTCGCCGTTTTTGGTTTTGAGAGCAATGAGGGAGTTCGACATCAGAGAAGACGTATGCCTCTCGACGATTCGGCCGAAAATGTAGTGCTACTTTTTATGTTCATCGTAGATTCAATCAATACATCCGTAGCATGGTCTTAGTGCTAAGTGCCTATGAATGCTGAACCCATTTTTGTTTACACCATCAATATCATGATACTTTCCAACATAAATCCTATCTCCATTATGATCCGTGTCACTGCACCAAATAAAATCGTGGTACCAAAGCTTAACCCCCTTTGTAAGCCAGATAATGAAGAAAGAATATGTACAGGTAATCGCATCAGGAAAAGTATACCTTTTATTCAACTCATCCGGCTGAATCGCTCTGCTATCCTCAAAAATGTTAGACCGTATTAAGTACCAGCCGTATTTCATTTTATTGTCTATGAAATCTTCTTTTTCATACCAATCCTGATTATAAAAACATGGTTCCGATACCTCAGGGTCCTTCCCAAAGATCTTCTGCATATTTCTTATCGTTACAGGAGTTCCGTCTGAAAAGCTATTTATGCCGAGAATTAAATAATAATTTTCTCTTTTCTCTTCCAGTATTTCTTTCGTATATGGAATCATTGGAACAGATTCAAGAGAAGCGAATCTCAACTTATCAATGCTTTCTATCTCATCAGGTCCAACAAACTTTGAAACCATCATTTCACTTGCCTCTTTGACACTTACAAAATCACTCATTTAGTAACGATTCCTTCCATTTCTGATATTCTATTACTTCCTGGGCTGTGGCGAGATGCCCCTTCGCCGAATACTTCTCAATACGATCAAATTCTCCTAAGAGACGATCAAATCTCATTCCCCATCCGCTATCAACAAACCAATTTAAATTTCGCACTGGTGTATTATAAAGGATAATATTACTTCTCGTATCCAGAACTTCTCGAAGAAAAGTTAAATATGCCCTGTATTGGTGGTCATGTGATGCAACCAGAGCAAGTTTTTTCCAACCCTTTTCTTGCGCCATCTTGACAACTTCTATTGCTTGTTGTCTGGTTTGAAGTGATTTATCTTCATGGATTAAATCTTCTGCAGCGACTCCACCTTCAAGAATCAATGGCTTTACTTCCTCAAATGGAAAGCTGCCATAATCTTTGTCTACAATGTTGCCACTGAAAACTATTTTTGATACCTGCCCTTTGTTATACAAATCCACAGCCTTCTGAAAGCGGAAAAAACCGTCTCCCTCCAGGAGAATAGCAGCATCTGACTTAGTAAAGCAATCATTGTCTACAATCGCTATGATGATTTCTCTATCTGTTATCATGTTTCTATTTCCCCCAGATTTTTGCCAAGAAGGAGGGTTATTCTCTATTTCTCCGCTCCTGGCAGATATATTTTAGATGTCTTCCCAGAAAATAGGATCCCTTGCAGGAATATCCTTGTTTACCTTTTTCCCAATTATCGTATCCTTGAACTTCGGAGGAATTCCAAGCGCAGGACGAAGAACATCAAGATCATCGGCTGTAATGGTCTGGCCAGCTTTCAGGTCTCGTTTTGCATACAGACAGCGGCGCTGTACGAATACTGTCTCACTTTCCTCTGCTACCACTTCCTTTCGCGAGCTACCTATAGCCCGCTCAACCTCGCGAATAGAGTTTACCATAAATTTGAACTCATCTGGTTCCATAGAATGAGGATGATCTGGCCCTTTGTCCTTTTTGTTTAGTGTGAAGTGTTTCTCGATCACCCGTCCACCAAGCACTACTGACGCAAGAGCTACAACATGTCCGGGCGAATGATCGGAATAGCCTGTAAGACAATCAAATGCATTTTGATACGTTTTTAAAACGTTGACATTTGCACTGTCGATCTTTGACGGATAGTTAGTGATACACTGCATCAAAACAAGATCCTTATTTCCGGTCTTCTCGATGGTTCTAACTGCTTCATCAATTTCAGACATTGTGGCGTCACCCGTTGCCAGCATAATCGGAATTCCCTTTCGAGCGGTATAGTCCAACATCTCTAGCCAAGTAATCTCACCTGAACCAATCTTGACGAAAGGAAGTCTCATGTCAGCACAGAGATCAATTGCCTCTTTAAAGTAAGGGGAGGTAGAAAAATCGATTCCTACACTCTTACAGTAATCAGCAATTTCCTGATGCCAATCCAAGGGGAACTCAACATCCTTAAAGACCTCTGAAACGGTTCTTCCCCAGGAACCATGAACACCATGCAGCTCCATCTTCGAAAAGCCGCCCTCGGAGACGATAGTTTCAGCAGTAAACGTCTGAAATTTAGCGCAATCAGCACCCGATTCCTTAGCAGCATCAATCAGTCTCTTTGCCTTGTCTATGCTGCCATCGAAGTTTCCCCCAATTTCTGCAATGAAATACGTTGGATAATCCGGTCCAATCATACGGTTTCCGATTTTGAAATTTTTGTTGAAATTTAACATGCGAGTACCCTCCTTATTCAACTATTCTGTCTTCTGCAAGTGACTTTAATAAACCTTCGTTCCGAATGTACTTCTGATTAATACCTCTAATTTCCGGATGACTCTGAAGGAACTCATATATTTCTTCCATAGAAAAATCAGTTCTTGGCGCAAAATGTCTGTAAACTGCGCGGATCAATTCCAAATCTTCGGGTTCATCAAGAGTCCATCTCTCATTTTTCAAATTGCCAAGTTTACACTCGTAATTCTGAAGTTTATAAATCTCTGGGTGGTTCTTAACATAAAGGGTTACATGCTCGCGTTCAGAAGCAAGATGGGCATATTTCCACATCTCTTCCAGTACAGTAAATTTAATGATTTCTAAATCTTCTCCATCAGGAAATGTTTCTGTATATGAGCACAAATCATCTGAATCATCTTCCAGCTCATCAATCGCTTCATCAAGAAGTCTCCAGTCAAATAGAGGGCAATCCGCGGTCAGCCTTATAACATATTCAGGCTTAATGAGTTTTGCAGCTTGGTAATATCGATCTAAAACATCACTACTACTGCCGATGAACACACGATATCCAAGGGAAGACACAAGATTAACGATAGGTAAATCTTCCGGATTAATTGTCGTAGCCACCATGACTTCGTCAATTTTTGATGATTTGGAAACACGTCCAAGCATCTGCTCTAAAGCTGTTTTCCCTTCCACATTTTTCAATACCTTGGAAGGCAATCGTGTTGATCCACATCTTGCCTGGATAATTACAAGAAACTTCATACTTGCTCCTCTCAAATCAATTGAAATATTCAGCTGTCTTTTTCAAAACCTCTGCCTGTTTGATTGCATCTTCTTCATTCCAGTAATTTGTCTTAAACTGCAATAGCTTTGGCTGGATTTCTTCAGCTATGGGGCACAGGCCTTTTTCATATTTGTAATTTCCGTAACAAGCAATAATTTTCTCCCTTCCCATGAAGTTCTGCGTTCTGTACATTGGCTCAAGATAGCCAAGCATCCATGCACCATAGATTCCATCTCCACCTAATTCCTTAAACTTGTTACGGAAGTCTTCCCACGTCACCTTACTCGTATCGAGTTTTAATACCATAGTCCAATAAGCATTCTCATATCCGTCGGGATTCTTCTGCGGAACAAGCCAATCATACCCTTCAACCGCCTCTTTTAATAATCCCGCAGCGTTTTTTCTTACTGCAACAAGTTCATCTAATCTTTCAAGTTGAGCCAGTGCAACTGCACCGCAAAGATCCGATGGGCGATAGTTCCAGCCAAGCATCATGTGCCGCTCATAGTAAGGGCTTTGAATATCATCTTTACTGATTCTTCCCTTCTCAAGTCCAATACTTCCATATCCAAGTCCAGAAAAACGTCTGAGCTTCACTGCTAATTCCGGATCATTTGTGATTACCATCCCACCTTCGCCAGCAGTCATGTGTTTTCCAGCTTGGAAACTGAAAGATGACATTGGTGCAGTTGAGCCAACAATTCGTCCTTTATAATACCCAAGGAAGCATTGTGCATCATCTTCTATTACAGTTAACCCATGGTTTGCTGCTATTCCCATTATGGCATCAATATCAGACGATAAACCATAAATTGAGACAGGAATAATTGCTTTTGTTTTTTCAGTAATTTTCCTCTGAATATCTTCTATAGAAATAGTCCATGTTTCCGGGTCAATATCTGCAAATACAGGAATAGCGTTTGCGAACAAAACTGCCATATTTGTACTGCTCATTGTCAGCGCAGGAACAATTACTTCATCACCTTCGCCTACTCCTGCTGCTTCCAATGCAGCGTGAAGTGTAACCGTTCCATTCACCATCGCAATTGCATATTTTGTGTTAAACTTTTCCGCGAACTCTTTTTCTAATTGAGTAACAAAGCTATAGTTCTTGCTGCTGGCAAATGCATTATCAAGCACTTCATTAACATATTTTCTTTCAAGATCACTGATCCGATTCATTATTATTTCCTTTCATATCGCAGGAATCAATGCTTCGGATCATTTTTATCAGATCAATTCAATCTTTGGAATCCAGTCTGACAGACGGGTCCGTCCAAATACTCTCTGATATTGCCATCTTTTTCCATAATGATTTGAATTTTGGCAAATATATCCCCCAGAGTTTCGATATATCTGTCCACAATCTCTTCAGAATGGGCATAAGAAGCATAAAACGAGTTCGAAGCAAGATACCCTCTTTTTAGCATTTCTTGCGTAATAAACGTTTTATACCCCAAGAAATCATCGACAATAAAGGAAAAATGCGCTAATGGATCTATTCCGCCTATTTCGATTGGCAACTGATACTCTTCTGCCATTCTTTTCCAACCTTCTTTTACACGGTGCCCTAACGCTATCTGTTTTTCCCAAACTCGACGATTCTGGTACTCCTCGATGTTTTTTAAAGCAGCGGCAAATCCAACGCGCTCTGTGTAGAATGTACTACTAATAAATGTGCTTTGAGCGGCTGCCATGATATCTTTTCTTCCAATGATAGCTGACAAGGGATATCCATTTGTCAGTCCTTTGGCAAATACAGCTATGTCAGGCAATACCCCCCCCGAGAGTGCCATATGGCTTCCACCGGCACAAAGTCTAAATCCAGCCGTAATTTCATCAAAAATCATCACAATACCCAACCTCTTCGTTACTTCCCTGATTTTTTCCAGAAAACCTTTCACAGGATAATCGTTGCGCACAGGTTCCATAACAACTGCGGCGATATTATCCTTGTTTTTTTCAACAAGTTTTGCAAATTCTGCAACATTATTATAGTGGAATGGCAGATTTGTTCCCGCAAGTCCTTTCGGTACTCCTAAGGGCTCCAATCCTGCAAGATGCTGATCAGCCAAAGAATCCCCTTCAGATAGATTAGCAGAAAGATACCAGTCGTGCCAACCGTGGTATCCACAGAACAGCACCTTATCTCTTTTTGTAAAGGCTCTTGCAATACGCACTGCCAGCGCCATGCTTTCACCGCCTGCTTTTGCATAACGTACGCCGCCAGCCCAAGGATGGATCTCAAGCAGCTTTTCTGTAAGATATACTTCTTCTGGCGCATTAAGGGTACACATAGATCCACTATCAATTGCTGATTTAACAGCTTCATCAACTGCATCATCAGCATAACCTAGAACATTTGCGCCGATGCCCATATAGCTGACATCGATATATTCCTGACCATCCAAATCCCATACTTTGCATCCCTTTGCTTTGCTGTAATATGCCGGCCACTGATCGGGTGCAAACATCTCCGGACGTTTACTAAGCAGTTGAGTACCTCCTGGAATCATTGTTTTAGCCCTTCTGTATAATTCCTGACCAGTCTTCATTCACTCTTGCCTCCTGATTATAAATTTAACTCACACGATATGAGCTATTGTAATGTTTGTGTTAAAAAGTAATCAAATGCTTCCAATTTTAATGCGATTCTTCTCAATCCACTTCTGAAGTTGAGGTATAGTCATCCACTCCTTATTATTATCACTCGTATAGCTGAACCCTTCCGGGACCTGTTTGCCACCCTTAATCATTGCATCAAATGAACCCCATTCACAAATCTGAGGTAAAATCTTATAGTGTTCCGGATATTCATAGGTGAAATGTGCGTCCTCTACTCCAATCATCTGTTCATGAAGCTTCTCGCCAGGACGAATACCAATTTCAACCTGCTCTGCCTTATCATCCACAGCCGTAGCAATATCACAGATGTTCATGGATGGAATTTTCTTTACGTAAATCTCTCCACCCTCCATATCGTTAAATGCATGCCATACAAGTTCCACACCTTGTTCCAAGCTGATCATAAACCTGGTCATACGCTTGTCCGTAATTGTGAGCTTCCCTGATTTCGCTGTCTCCATGAAAAATGGAATGACGGAACCACGAGAACCCATGACATTACCATACCGAACAACAGCAAACTTTGTCTTTCCGCCAGTATAGCTATTACCAGCTATGAAGATCTTGTCAGAGCAAAGCTTAGTAGCTCCATAGAGATTGACCGGTTGGCTTGCCTTGTCAGTACTAAGAGCAACGAGACGCTTAACTCCTGAATCAATACATGCATCAATCAAATTCATAGCGCCATTTACATTGGTCTTAATGCACTCAAACGGATTGTATTCGGCCGTAGGAACAATTTTTGTTGCAGCAGCGTGAACTACATAATCCACACCATTTAACGCCCGATGCAGCCTGTCCTTATCTCTCACATCGCCAATAAAAAACCGAACACGCTCATCATTCGGAAACTTTTTCGCCATATTCCATTGCTTCATTTCATCCCGGCTATAGATAATAAGTTTCCTAGGGTTATACTTGGCCAGAGTCATTGGTACGAAAGTATTTCCGAAAGAACCCGTACCTCCAGTAATCAAAATTGTTGAATTTGTAAGCATCTTCTTTCCTCCTAGAACTGATTTGCATATATTCTTTAAAAAATTTCCCTTCTCTTTATTATTTTTATTACAAGGCATACACCGAGTACCATTCCGACTCCCCATCTTATATACCAAAAGTCTCGCGTAATCCAGTAAAAACCACATGACAAACAAACTGCGAAAAATCCTGGAATGAAGTTCTTGATTGAAAAAGGAAAATCGCCCTCAATAATTCTTTTTGCACAGAAGAAATGAAATATAAACTGTAGCCCATGAGAAATCGCAGTAGCAATAACAGCTCCCAATATCCCGCAGCAACGAATCATAATATAGTTTAATGCAAGGTTACTGACCGCTGCCAAAGTCGTTCCGATAGCGATCATTTTTGTTTTTTTATGGTAAAATTCATAATTTACTGGCATGGAATATAGGAAAATAAAATAATGACCTATAGCAAAAAGTGGTATAAGATCCGTGCCTGCCCAAAAGTCTTTACTAGCATAAATGTGAAATACTTCTCTAGCAAGCAATATAAATCCTACTGTTATGATAGTAAATAATTCGGTATAATTCTTAGCGTGTCTTCTTATTTCATCTTTTTGATTGTTTTTCGTATATTCATAGTAAAATGGAACCCAACTGTTATTAAGCGCATTCCACAGTGAGTGAACTACTGTGCCAAATGTTGCCGCTAACGCATATATTCCAGCTGCCGAATTTCCAACCATAGCCTGCAACATTACTTTATCGCTTTGATTTAATACAATGTTCGCTAATGAGTGAAAAATCGTCGGTATTGCAATAGGAAGCGTAAATAGCCAGAACTCTTTATTGTATATGGTTTTGCCCGATCGATACACGATTACGAATAATATTACACCAATAACAACATACACCAAGGATTGCCCGATAATTCGCCCCCAGTAATTTGACTCCCGGGGAAAAGGCCGGATAAGTATTATAGAAATCACAATAGTTAGCCCACTGATCAATATTGAAAGAATAAAGTTTTTATCCGCTTTAAACTCATATGTAAGCTTGAGATTCATTGCAGAAACACAATACATTCCCCATCCTTGAGCAAGTCCCAAAAGAATCATCGGAATATTTAAATCAATCCATTTGGATCCAGCCAACGCGAATATCACAGTCAGTATGGAAAATCCCAAATAACTGATGGTTGCCAGGCTAAATACACTCGACTGATATGCGGCTTGCTTCTCTTCGGGATAATTGATGCGCGCAACAGCAAGCGTTCCAGCTGCCTGTAAGGAAAATACAGTCGATGCCAATGTTGTCCACGTCAAATATACTGCTGCAATTCCATAGTTCTCTGTTCCTAGAATACCAGAAAAAATAGGACCAGAAAAAAAGGCTAATCCTTGTAATATTAGAGTACTGGCTATATTAAACGCTATAGTTTTGTTTTTGCTTTTCTCCAAGTTTCATCCTCCGATTTCAACGCAGAGTAATCCATCTGGTTTATATTTTCACTTTGACTCTTTCGCCAATGTTTAATATTCGGACTTTTTTTCCGCTCAATGCTAAAAAGATATAGCTAAGTATTGATACAATATCGAAATATCCACTAAAGATAAACATTGATAAAGCGGTCTGAGAAATCACATACAGCCTAAGAAAAAGAAGCGCCCGAAAATATCTCTCTTCGCTGATAGCATCAATAAATCCATTCAAAATTTTACATATGATTAACCCCGTTACAACAGCAAATAAGATGCATCCAGGAACTGATAAATAATAATTTGCTGCAGCAAAACCCGCCTCCGTATATCGAGATCCTCCGCTTAATTTGCTGTCAATTACTGATTTTGGAGCACTCAAGTACATTATCTTATAAATGCCATAATTTGATCCGATATTTTCTGCGATAGAATTATTTTCATAAAGTATTCCATCTATTTCATCACCAATCTCACTAATGTGTATTCCTTTATAATCTTTAAATATTCCCCACCATAACTGTCCTTGACCGGATACTCTGTATACGAAATAATTATCCGCATTATCACCAAGACTATTTTGAATAAAAAGGGATAAAGCTACTATTAATATCAAGGCTGCTAAGCCAATTCTCGCCCATTTTTTCATCCTTCCGATTGCAACTCCGGAAATGCCAGGGTAAAGGATAAGTGAAAAGAAACATAGCAATGTAAAGAATGTACCGAATTTATTACCAATCCATAAACAATACAAGCAGTACGCTGCAACAGTAGAAATCCCCAGTACCTTATACCCCTTAATAAAGGACATGATAGGAAACAATAATAGTATTGAACTAATACTACTTAATACGCTCCAGATACCGGTTAATTTCGGAGCATATAGCCTGGCGTATGCAAACCTATTTACATGTAAAATAAAAGCAGGATAGCGAATCACTCTTAACCAAAAAGTCATATATATCAATAGCGATATCCAAGTTAATACCAGCATATACTTGGGATACATCTCTTTTCTGCTAAAAATTCTTATATTCTCTAATTTTGCAGCATTTTGGGTTCTGTCTTTATCAACAAAAAACAGAGTAAGAAAAAGCGCGAAATAACTCAAAGTCATTAGTGGAATTGAACCTACAAATGCTGATTGTTTTCTAAGTTCAATCAAATAAATATCACCAAATTCTATTACACAGAGGCCAACAATTGAAGCCACACTCACAAATACAAACGCGAGATATTTAATATAAAATTGGGGTCTAACACTATAAATCAAATAACAAAGTAATGCAAAGAGAACTATTGAGAAATATGAGAAGAAAATGAATTTATAGAATATGCAGCTTAAAATCAAACCAATTCCAATAAATACAATACCAATAATCATATTTCCATTTCTTCGTCCCTTTTCGTTTATACCCATTGTTTTACCCTTCACAATTTACATATCTCTTCCAGTTGATCGAAAGAATTAGCAACATATACTAAAGGTTCGTCATATTTTGTATTAAAGTAATTGATCAACGGAATTACAGAAATATCGCAAAATTCGTCAATATCTTTATTTCTTCCATAAACCAAAGGATATAAATATATCGCTTTTCCATGGCCATTTACTAGTGCTTTACAATTTATAAGACTTCCTGATATTAATGAAAGTAGTGTTATATTTTCAAACTGATGTGTAATCCAGATTATTTCCCACGGAATATCATTTGCATTGCTGACAGTATATCCTTTTTTTTGATATATATCTCTTTTATCTCGAGGATGTACTTTTATAAGTATATTTTCCTTTCCAAGTCTTTCTGCAATAGCATCAACTATTTCATCTTCTTCTATAGGCTGATTGTCAATGTCGCTCGCTGTTGTAAAATAAATATATTTCTTGCCTTGTGTATCAAATTTTCTAACATTAAAGGCATTTTTTAACAGGTCAATAATTTTTTTGTCATTCCTCGAAATATTATTAATTTTATGCACATTGCGATACAGTGGATTCCTGACTAGTTCTGGAAAAATACAATAAAAATTATCCGCCATTTCTGAATATGGCTTTCCCTTTAGGACTTTTCGAATCTTATCTGCATAAATGACTCTTTTAGCCAAACGTGGATCATGATTATAAGCAAACACACCCTCTTCATATCGATTAATTTGCATCCCTTCATGATAATTACACTCAATCAGGCAATAGACAAATGGGTTATAATTGAAAAACCATATTTGATCATATTGTTTTTCTGCTGACTCCCCCACTCCAAATTGCATCAGTTTCTTCTTTGCATATTTTTTACTATTAAATAGTAGTACATCTCTAATATCTAAAAGTGTTGATTGTTTGTATAGATACTCGTAATCGTTTACATAATAAACATTCGAGAAGAATCCGCTTAGTTTCAATCTTTCCGCTATATCTCTCATACCACTACTTACACTGCTCAAAATGATGTCTACAGAATCATCTTTATGATATTGTTCCTTCAACAATACGGCTATTATTAACTGATATAGTGTATTAATATAGATAGAGAGAGAGAAAGTACCGCTCATCATTATACCTCCATACCCTTCTTTAGAATGGATAGTGTTCTTTCCATACCGCTCTGAATATCATACTTCGCTGTCCAGCCAAGTCCTTTTAGCTTACTTCCATCCAGTCTCGCTTTTGTTGCCTTGCTGTATCCAGCGGCTTCCACAGCATCTGGAATCTCGCAAACAACTTTCTTTCCTGAAATACACGCTATTGTTGCAGCCAAATCCTTAAGCATAATATCAGAACGCTCATCTGCGATATTGTAAGCTTCGCCACTTTCTCCCTTCAGCAGGATATACAGCAAGCCGCTCACAGCATCTGCAACGTAGGTATAGCTGTAATACTGTGTCCCTGTCGATTTTAGAACGATGTCTTCACCAGCGATACCTTTCCGAATAAACTGGCTAATCGCCTTTGTGTCGGTCATCAACATTGTTGGGCCATAAGAGCGTGTTAGACGTGGGATAACCACATCTAGTCCCTTCTGAGCCTTATATGCTTGGCAGAGTGCTTCTCCACAACGCTTGCTTTCAGGATATCCGGCACGCATGGTATTGCTGTTTATATAGCCACAGTAGCTCTCATCAAACAGCTCTACATCGCCGCGGTTTTCTCCGTAGATTTCATTGGAGGATGTGAAAGCAAACTGTGTGGCATGATGATCAACTGCAAAATCCAGCATGTTCTGGAGTCCGATGATATTCGTGGTAATCGTACCGATAGGATCCGTTGAATATTGCATAGGATGTGTATTTGATGCCATATGAAGGACGTAGTCTACTGTACCAAGTTCGTCATGCACAAACGTCTTATTAATATCGTAGGGAACAAACTGAAGAAATGGATTATCGTTCCACTTCGAGAATCTATCCGCCGCTTTTTGGGCATTCCTTCCTAAGGCATATACCGCACAATTCAAGCCATTCTCATTCTTTATCATTAGGACGTCTACGAGAAATGAGCCAACCAGACCAGTTGCCCCGGATATTAGGACACTTTTGTCTTTAAGCTTATTCCATGGCAGATTGAGGCCAGCCACATATTCTAGATCTTCAATATAAAGAGCGCTGTTATATAGATTCATCACTATCCCCTTACTTCAGCCAATTGTCCTTATCCAATTTCATATACGCTTTAAACATCTCAAGATCATCCTTTGTGGTTAATTTTATGTTCTTGTCTGACCCCGCCGCAAAGTACAGCCGCTCCCCAAGTTCGACCATCATAGTGTTTGTATAGGAGGATCCGTAGATGCCAATCTCCTTCTCAAACGCCAGATGATAAGCCCAGTTAAGCTTGCCAAACTTATACGCTTGTGGAGTCGAAACACGCCGGAGTGTCTCCCTAGGTATGTACTTTGTTGTACTGATTTCATCGTCTACTACAAATATCTGTTCATTGTAAGGCATTGATGTTACAGCATTACCATACTGTTGACACTTCAGAATAACATCCGTTAAGACTGTTTCATCTACAAGAGGACGGATACCATCATGGATAATAATAACATCATCGTCAGATGCTTGTCCTTCTAAATTATACACACCGTTTCGGATTGATTCCTGTCCTGTTTCCCCACCGGACACCACCCATTGAAGCTTTGTGATACGAAACTGCTTCGCATAAGCCCACAAAACATCATGCCATCCATCAATACATACCACCTCAATCGCATCAATCTGCGGATGTTTCTGAAATCCCTCTAATGTATACAGCAGCACCGGCCTATCATATACGTTTATAAACTGTTTGGGTATGTCTTGTCCCATCCGATGTCCGGCGCCACCGGCAATTATTATTGCTGTGTTCATTTCTTTAAATCTCCCGGCAACTTAAATTCTAAGTATATGTGCTCCTCCCTTTTATCTTCCGGAGGCGGAGTCATGTAATCTGGTCCATAGAGCACCTTGAAATAGCTATCATAATCCTTTGCCACATTCCACTCGTGTTCCTCAAACGTTTTTTTGATCGTTTCCTGCATGCCACTACGTTTATACATCTCTCCAAAGTAGTGTTTTCTCCCACCTGGAATACTGATATATTCAGAATTATTATTCTTGCACATGCTGTAAATCGCATGAGTAAGAACAGCCATTCTTCGCACACTCATGAAGCTGAATAACCACCCGATTCCCACTTTAATTCTTATGGCTTTGTACGCATTGGGATCTCCCTCAGTGATACGTTTCAATTGTTTCCTATTTTTATAATAGTTTCTGCAAGATAAAAACAGCCCGGACGCCATGCACAAATATCCATGCAGTTTTCTTGCTATCGGATTGTCAAAAACATTTTCTAAGACGAAAATATCAATTGATATCCCACACTCGTCATCAATTGGGTCTAAATGACTTCTGGCAACAGAACCATTTAATCTGACCTTAGCCATCTGCAGCCCATAGTTATCTGTCCTATATGTCTGCACCGTATATTTTCCTGGATACTTTTGTGCAAATACTTCAGCAAACTTATCTTGTTGGATTCCAAGAATATTAATATCAAAATCATCGTCCCATGGGATAAATCCTTTATGCCTGACAGCGCCTAACGCACTTCCGCCTGAAAGTTGATAATAGATATTTTCCTCTTCACAGATGGATATAATATCTTCAGCGATTGAAAGCAATACCTTCTGGTAATCCCTCAGCAACTCGCCTTCTAATTTAATGCATTCGTCATCTTTGATATTCAAATGTTTCAATAATTCCATCGTAGAAAGCGATGTTCTTTTTTCCATATCCTCACCCTACACATACTTTTCGATCCATGGAAACTCCTGATTCGGCCTTTGGCTTCTCTCATTGCCTGTTCCTCCAACTATCCTTACTTCAGCAAATACTTCTTAATGTTCTTAAACGCCTTAAGGCTCCTCTTCATATCCGCCGGATCCTTAATTCCCATAACGATACGGTGCCAAATATAGCTGGGCCGCATATAATACTTCTTGCGTGCGTCATCGCAAAATTTAACCATCTCTTCACCAGTAAGTCCAGGCAATTCCAAAAGGCAGTTAATCGTCCCATCCTCTTTCACATAGTCCATATAGCCTCCATGGATATATCCATTCTCCTTAGCCCATAAGTACGCCTCTGTTCCAGGGAATGGAAGTAAAGGGTAGAATTGTGCGGTATCTGTATTAAGCTCCAGTGCCAGACTCAGTGTCTCCTCCATTGTCTCCTTGGTTTCGCCTTTATTGCCAACCATGTAGCAGGCATGAATCTGAAGACCTGCCTTCTTGGCATTCTTTACATACTGATGAACCTGCTCAAGCTTCGTACCCTTCTTAATGTTATTCAGAATCTGCTGGCTTCCGCTCTCAATACCAGGGATAATCAAGTGACACCCAGCCGCCTTCATGACCTTCATCGTCTCAAGATCGAGATTCACCCTTGCATTACAAAGCCAGCGGAACTTTTTGTTAAGCCCCTTCTCCTGCATCAGCCTGCAGATTTCGAAGATACGGTCTTTCTTGATCGTAAACGTATCATCTTCAAAAACGATCTCCCTGACATCTGGAAAGTTGTCCGCAATATACTGAAGCTCTGCCACAACATTTTCCGCACTGCGCATCCTGTAGACATGGCCATGCATAGTCTGTGGATAAACACAGAAATTGCAGCGGGCCATACAGCCGCGGCCCGTAAACAACTGAACTTCAGGATACTCGCCGGCCGCGAAGAAATAATCCTTATAATTCAAATGCTTCTTCACGAATTCTGCCAGAAATGGAATCTCATCAAGTTCCGTGATATAGGGCATATCGGGATTCGACTTAATCTCGCCATCTTTTCTGTATGTTAGGCCATTGACTGCGAAGGGATCCTTTCCATCTCGAATTGCCCTGGCTGCATCGCGAACAATATAGTCATACTCATGACGGGCCACAGCATCCAGCAGCTTACTATTTGCCAGAGTTTCATCTGGAAGCGCTGAAGGATGCGTTCCAACAAGCATCACAAATGCGTCAGGATAATGTTCCTTTAGGTGATCCGCAACATCCGTATCATTCACAATAGAAGGAGTGCTGGTGTTGACAACGAAGAGCTTTGTCCCAAAGCCATGAGAACCGATATAGTCATACTGTTCCTGCCCGGTCATCGGCTTTGCAGGGGCATCTAAGAATTCAACTTCAAATCCATCCTTTTCACATACTGCCGCAGCATAGATAAGCCAAAGTGGATAGTAAAGGGTTCCGCTCCGTGTTACAGTAGGGCTGCGGTTCTCCCGTGAGAACTTGCCGTATTCAGCTTTAAATGACGGATTCACAAAAAATACTTTCATGTCCTACTCTCCTACTTTCCAAATGACTTCCTCAGTTTTTTTGCATTAAACAGGTAATGGTGCTTTCGGAACATATATCCAAGTCCTTTGATATGTTCCCAGTTCATCTTACTGAACAGCTTCTTCTTGCTAAGACGCTGCCACTCGTGAATAATCTGAGCGCCCGGGCAGAAGGCCACTTGATATCCAGCTTTCCAAACTCTGATGCAATACTCCGCATCTTCCGGTGCGTAGAATATTTTCTCGTCAAGCAGCCCTGCCTTTTTCAGCACCTCTGGTCTTATCAACCAGCACGCACTCATCAAATAGTCCACAGGATAACTCACTGCCTCCGATGTTGGAGGCCTTTGGACCTCCATCTCCTCACCTTTTTTCTGTAACCACTTGACCGGCACGCCCTTGCAGACCTTCTCCTGTAACGTAGGAAAACATCTGGCAGACATCTGAACAACGCCTGAACTAGTCATCATAGTTGGTCCGATAATTCCATACCTTGGATACTGTTCCATTTCATGAATGAGCTTAAGAAATGCCTCGTCGTTTACTACGGTATCACTATCCAGTATGCAGTAATAATCAACCTCTTTCAGTGCTTTGATTCCTGCGTTTCGTGAAATGGTTGTTCCTCTATTCTCATCATAATGAATCATTGAGATTGTCCGCGGATTTTCCTCAATATACCGATTAACTATCTGAACCGTTCCGTCTGTACTTCCATTATCCACAACAACTGTTTGTGGAAGAATCATTTTAAGTTCTGCGATTGATTTTAGGCAGGCGTCAGTAACCTTTTCCGAATTCCATACAAGGATCACAAATCCTATGCGAGGGCTAATTCTCTCAGGTATCAAAATAGGCCCTCCTCATTGCAATCCTTATACCAATCCGCAAAGGACTCCTCTAAACTATAGTGGAATCGATAATCCATTCCAGCCAGCTTTTTGCCACAGATATTTGTACTCACCATAAGCTTTTTGACCCTGTCAGGATGAATTCCGACTTTCTTTCCGCCCAAGGGGCCAACCACTCTTGCCACGCCCATCAGAAGTTTTCCATTGATCATCGGTACCCTGTTCTTCATTCCTGTAGCCGACTTCATTGCCTCACATATCTGTTCGATGGTATATGCCGGTTCAAAAGTGCAATTAATGATGTCATATCCAGGGAAGCTGTTATCAATTATCCGGTTCTTCATGAACTGAACCAGCTCTTTGACATAGACACAAGCCTTTATTGTGTCCTTCCGTCCGGCATAGAAGTAGTAATGTCCTTTTATTCCTTTGTAAAGCCTCGTCATGTTCCCGTGCTCACCCTTGCCGTATACGATTCCGGGACGTAGGATTGTTAACTCTTTGCACGTTTCTTTCTCACACCAGCCGATATGGATCTTTTCCGCCACAAGCTTGGATATTCCATAGGGCGTGTTTGGTGTTGGCAGCGTGTCTTCTGTTTTCAGTTCTTCCGCTGCGCCATAGGGCGCGATGGAAGACGTGAATAAAATCTTATGTATTCCATGCTTCTCCGCAAAGGCGGTCACATTTTCAGCACCTCTGATATTCGTCTCGAAGTACTCTTTATCCTCATGCCCAGGAGTCCTGTGAACAGCAGCAAAATTGAAGATGATATCCTCCGGTGTTGGCGAGAATTCAAACCGGATAGGTTTCCGCACATCAAGCCTTATATATTCAATGCCATCGTTCTTCTCTGCGATTTCAGGGACTAGGCCCTCTTCTCCAGGCATAACAATATCGAGAGCATAGATATGATCTCCTGCTTTAACACACTCATTCTCAAGCATATGTATTAGATGGGTTCCTATAAATCCTGACCCTCCGAAGATGATGTAATTCATTTCAGCAGTCCTTCCCACACAAAAACTAAATTTCTATTGTCCCTCAATCGAAGTAGCCATCGTCATTCCCAGAAAATATAATCGCTCTGTTCTATCATTTCGCTTATTCCTGCGATGACGGTACAAGGCGCCAGAACCACAGAAATGATTAACAGATCGATTCCTATGCCCGGTAAAACAGCCGCTCCATAGATAACTTCGAATACCACAACCGCTCCTGCACAGATCACCCAAGCCAAGGCTCCTCTTTTAAGAAATGCCAGCTTCCTCCCCCGAAAAAACGATGTAAGATTGATGAATAAGAAAAATCCAAATAACCCAAAAACGATACTTCTGGATGATTCCAGTCCTTTTAATGTTATATAAAGTGCGCCGGTGTTAAATTTCTTCATTATCATCGTGAGAAGAAGTATTGCTGCTGAGATTACGATGCCTGCGCTGTAATAAATGGGTTCATCTGTTGTCTCATTCAAACCCAATAACTTTGATTCGCCAAGACTCCGTATTTTCGTCTCATTTAGGATTAGCGGGCTGTATCGCATGGATAGGCTGGTTTTAACGCCGGCACGGTGTGCAATCGTTAGTATTTCCTTCGTGGTCTCATCTGACAGGAAATGATCGGCAATCACGACCTCATCCAGGCCCTCTACCCTGTTCTCCAGCTCATCAGCCCTATACTCGCCAAGCCATTCAATGATTGGTTCCGGATAGTTCTCTATATCAAAAATCGCATTTACATCCGTCCTCAGACGGTCACTATTTCCCATGTAGCCGATAATCTTTATCCCAAACTGTGTATTCTGAAATACAGACTTGATATAGTCATCAGCCATATCCCCATCGCCGATAATCAGCACATAATACGGATCCTTTCCATCGCATCTCGCTCTGGCAATCCTGCTTTCGGCAATACCCCTGCGGCCAATCAAACCAACGCTTGAGAGAATCCAGAAGAGGAGTAAAGCCCAGCGCGAAAAGTAAACGATACCAGCGATATAGAATGCAGCAAGAAGGAGTAAGCAGCCTACTGAGTTTTTTGAAATCATTTGGTAAAGACCGCTGAGACTCCCTTTTCCTTCAAACCATCTTGCTTGTGTGCCATAGTCCAGAGTACATGCCAGCAAGATGCTATACATCAAAGCGATCATCAGGTACGGTGCTGATAAAGCATTGATTCCCGGATCTGAGTGTAGAATCCGATAACGGATAACCACTGCAAGGATATATGATACGAACACGATTATGCTGTTGAGGATCACTTCCTTCAGATATTCTTTTCTCATCCTGTGTACGCCTTCCTATTTGAAATCATGTCTGTTGCTGTGTGTCCATCCCGGTGATTTCTTCATACCCATGTAAAAATTTCGGGTTCACTGTGACTTTCACTCACAGTCACCGGGCCCTGTGGATCGAACGCCTCGCGGAGTACTAGCCATGAATAGTAACAAAATTTCACCCCATCCCCTTTACCACTTCCTCCGCATATCTCCCAAAAATATTCTTCAAATCCTTAGGTGTAACCTCCTTTTTAATCCCAGCCAGCACCCGGTATTTATCAAAAATATTTGTAATCATCTTCATAGAAAGAGGCTTTCCCAGTTTAGACAAAAACATCCACTCATCATATCCCTCTCCCCGCTCAAAATACTCATGCTCATCCAGCCATCTTGCCATCTGTCCCTGCAAATTCTTAGAAAACAGATATACGGAACAGGCCTTCCCGTTCTTTTTTCTAACTATAAGAACCGCCTTCTTACGATCATAGTCGCCTACTTCCATGCGCAACAGTTCACTGACCTCGATTCCGTGATAAAACAGCAATCCCATCATCACCTGATCCCGAAGGCAAATCCGCCTTCTAAAGTCGCTGTTCAAATCTGTGTATTCCTGGTTAATCGCCTGAAAAAAAGCATCAATTTCTCCTTTGCTCAGCACCACATCTTTCTTTGCTTCTTTTTTCAGATGTGCATGTTTTAATGATCTGGTTCTTTCTATGATTCCCTGTGCCGACAGATAAGACAGATAATAGTCAAATACCCGCTGCTTTCTGTATATCGTAGACGGACGGCGATTCTTTTCGACGGAGAGATACTCCAAATAAGCTTCGATTTTCCCTTCCCATCGTTCTCTCTCTCCAGACTCCTCCAAAGGCATCCACTGGTGCAGATGCTCTAAGTCCAGCCGATATGCCTTGACTGTTCGTTCATCCAGGCCCTTATCGATAACCTGACTGCTGATAAAACCTTCAATCAATTTGTTGGAACTTGGATTCCCTGCCATCCCAGCACACCTCCTTACTGAATCATCCTGTTTTTGTATTCCTCTTATATCTGCCAGCACATTTGCATTTAGGAAAATAATTATAGTTATTTGTAGTTAATAGAAAAAACATTGTTACTGTTCACAGGCAGTATCCCGCGAGGCGTTTCCTGTGAGTGAAAATCACAGGAAACCCGAGGGTTTCAGCGCCAAAATGGACAGAATGGCCATTTTGTGTGCATTTTGTTGCGGGGCACGGCAGGGCCGTGAACAGTAACAAAACATTATTCTGCGATATGTCGCGTTCATTCCCGAGCCTATAACCAAGAAACCATCTGCCCTACAACCCACGAAGTACGAAACCTCCCGCAGCATCCGCCCACACGCAGCAACACGCAGTTTTATAAAATCTTTTTCTAATTCATGCCCATTCGCAGATTTCCTGAATCTGCGAAAAATACAAATAAAGTCGCTGAATCTGCGGCTTTTCCAACTTTCCCACCTGGAAATTTGACCACGAATTTGACCATAAATGATAAAAGGCAGGCCCTCCCAGGCCTGCACTCCATACCGATATACAAATAGATATTTTCTTTGGATTTTGACCACAAATCTGACCACAAATGCCTTAGAAATGGCCTATGAATCACCACTTCTATCCTTTAATGCCGTAACTTTACAAAAAAATTTCAAAAAATAAGTAGCATTTCTCTTTAACTTGTGGTAGAATAGCGTCGATGTAGCAAGAACAATAAGAAAAACCTATTGTTTTGTTCCAGAATATTCCATATTTTCTTTCGCAGATTCAGGAAATCTACGAAAATTTTGTACCCCAAACCTTGTTATTTCGAATTTTCTTTCTGATTTTCCCCGGTCTTTCTGTTTACTATCTGCGAATCGGCCAGACTCAATCAGCCTTGTTTTACTTTCTTCCAATTCCAGTCCAAATTACTTCATTCTGCGATTTAAATCTCCATAGAATATTTCCGCATCTGATTTATCTTGGAAGCACCCTATAGAACGAAAAAAGGACAGGCCTTAACCTGTCCTAATTCAGATCTGCATCCATTACTGCTGAGGCGGCTGAGCCGACACACAGTACACATTCACCGTCTTCCCGCTGCGGCTGTTATAAAAGATCCGGTCTCCCGTATGGCTGTAGATGGGATGGGGATGGGCATCCTGCCCCAGCCAGTCGCTTTCATGCTTGCACAGAGGCACCCAGGTAAGCTCCCCCTTCTCCCAGTCCGGAAATACCTTACAGATATACTCCGCATCCTTTTTATGGGGATCCGGGCCGTTATCCGTGCTGTTCTCCCATACCTTTTTCACTTCCCAGGGATATTTAAAATACCCGTCGCACACCAGATTCCCCTGATGATCCATGGTAAAATGCCCATAGGCATCGTAATCCTCTGGAAGGGCAATCTCATAATACCGCCCGGTGGAAAGCTCATACCGGCCCACCATCGCCGGGCCGTCTGCGTAGCCGCCGTGGTAGATTACCGTCTGTCCGTCATCGCTCCACATCTCATGGCAGACCCAGTCCTCCTTCCTCCGGGGATAGCCGCCGGGATTTCCTAGCGTGTCCTCCCCCTCGGTGCGGATGGGCCGGATCTCATCGGTTTCATGATCATAAAGCCAGATCCGGCGGATCCCGCAGTCAAAGCTGGCCCACTCGTGATTATACATGATCTGCTCCGGATTCACTGGATTAAACTGAACATGGGTAATCCAGCATTTTGGCACCTGCTTTTCGAAGAGCAGCTCCCCGGATTCCGTGTCATAGACACAGAGATAGCTGCTTAGGTTCTCCTCCTGCACCCGTCCGTCGATGTTGTAAACCGGCCGCTTATCCAGCCCGCTGCCCTCAGTGTCCGGGTCGAAGTCCAGACACCGTCCGTCCGTCATCGGCACACAGAGCCGCTTTCCATCGGCACTCACATGGGTAAATGCAGTCATCCGCCCGTCCGGAACATGCCCCAGCACCCTTCGGTTTCCATCCATATCCACTCTGCAGATGGCGTCATCCTGAATATAATAAACCAGCCTCCTCTCACAATCCAGAGAAACACTGGCCTTTCCCAGCCCCTGGTTAAAGGTGCCGTCAAAATACACATAGCTCTTCAGGGTCCCCTTCGTATTATCCGTTAAAACCCTTTCCTCCCCGGTAACCATGTCCTTCACCACCACATTTGGGCTTCCTGTCCGGTCGCTTAAGAGGAAAATCTTCCGGTCATCCCGGCTTAAGGAAGAACAGGTAAAGTACAAAAGCTGGGTATTCCAGTCCTCCCTGTCCCCGCAGCCGCTGACCAGCATATGTCCGTTCACTGGCATTTTTCTCTCCATAAATTTTCTCCTTTTCCTCACATATACGGAAAGAACAGTTGCAAAACAGCTGTAGTACAAGCTGTTTTGCAACTGTTCCATACACGTCAATACGCTCTTATAACGCAGCGCCTCCAAGTACGGACGGCAGCCACAGGCTGATGGCCGGGATGAAGGTGATCAACAGCAGCGTTACGATCATACACAGATAGAATGGCAGGGTAGCCTTAACCACCTTCTCCATAGGAAGCTTTGCCACAGCAGAGCCGATGAAGAGCACAGAGCCTACAGGAGGAGTCAGAAGGCCGATACCACAGTTCAATACGATCATGATACCAAACTGAATGGGGCTGATACCGATGGAGACAGCGATGGGCGCCAAAATCGGTGCCGCAATCAGGATGATCGGCGCCATATCCATGATACAACCTAAGAACAGGAGGATCAGGTTTAAGAGCAGCGCGATAAGAATCGGATTCGAGGTCAGGCCGGTGATGGCATTGGCCGCCAGATCCGGCACGTGAAGCAGGGTCAGACAGTTTCCGAACACGCTGGAGGTGGAAATCAGGATCAGCACGATGGATAAGGTATCCACACAGTCACTTAAGATATTCCAAACGCCCTTCCAGTCCAGGCCCTTGTAGATAAACACGCTGACAATCAAGCTGTAGATAACTGCGATCGCCGCAGACTCAGTTGCCGTAAACACACCGCAGATAACGCCCACTACCACGATGAGAACCGCAGCCAGCGCCCAGATAGAGATAGACAGCTGCTTTACCAGACGCTTGATGCTGAATGGCTCGCCCTTGGGGTAATTCCGCTTTACGGAAATAATGTAGGAACCGATCATCAGTGAAAGAGCCAGGAGAGCACCAGGAACATATCCGGCCAGGAATAGGCTTCCTACCGATACACCGCCGATGGTGGTGGCGTAGATAACCATGTTGTGGCTGGGAGGCACCAGAAGTCCCTCACAGGATGAGGTGATGGTAACCGCCGTGGAGAAGTCGCCGTCGTAGCCCTGATCCACCATCATGGGGATGAGGATGGAGCCAAGAGAAGCGGTATCCGCTGCAGCAGATCCGGAGATGCCGCCGAAGAAATAGGATGCCACAATATTAACCATAGCCATACCGCCCCGCATCCATCCTACGCAGGAGTCTGCCAGAGCAATCAGCTTTTCAGAAATACCGCCGGAGCCCATAAGACAGCCCATGGTGATAAAGAAGGGAACTGCCATCAGGCTGAAGGAGCTGATACCCTTTACCATCTGCTGGCAGATGGTCTGGAGAGGAAGCCCCTGGTATACCAGACATAATACGGAGGAAATCGCCACCGCGTAGGCGATGGGGAAACGAAGTACTATCATCAGCAGGAAACTGCCAAGTAAAATTAAAATCGCAACGTTTGCATCCATTACTTCTCCTCCTTTACACAGATACTTTTCACATGATTATACAGAGCCTCCAGCTCAAAGATAATCATAACCAGGCCAGCAACCGGAATAGGCATATACATCCACCGCTTGCTAAAGCCGGGCATACTGGGGTAAAAGCCCTTGGCGCCGATACCATTGGCATACTTCCAGCCTACGCTCAGCATGATAAATGCCAGAATCAGCACAGCCACATCGGCCAGAATATCCAAAAACTTTACCAGCGCATTGGGAAGATAGCGGTCCAGCGCTGTCATACGGATATGAGCGCCACGGCGGATGGCAAGGGCTGCAGAAAGCACTGCCATGTAAGACATCAAGGTCAGAACGATTTCCTCACTCCAGGTAGGATCCGGAATAAAGGGGACATAACGGCCTAATATGGCATAGGATGTAATGCAGATATCTGCAATCAAAAGCAGCTTGCAGACCAGCATGATCGCTTTATACGTTATGTCATATAATGGTTTAATCTTATCAATTTTATCAAAAATCGACATACCTGCCCTCCTTAAAAAATGGGCACAGAGGCCTCGATTCCTCTGTGCCCTCAATTACTATTGAATCACAGGTCTGAACCTGCGGATGATTCAGATTAGTTTGCCAGGTCAACGATCTTCTGGAACAGATCCTCGTAGCCCTTGGAAGCCTCAGCCATAACATCCTTACAAGCCTCAACCCAGGGAGTCTTGTCCGGAACCTCTACAACATTGATTCCAGATGCTCTCAGCTCATCCAGAACCTTATCCTCGGTAGCCTGAACGGTTTCCTTATTATACTCGCCGGCCAGCTTAGCAGCTTCCATCATGCAGTCCTTCTGTGCATCGGTCAGCTTATCCCAGGCAGCGTCGGTGATGATTACTTCGATCAGTCCCAGCTGATGTCCATCCAGAATCAGGTTCGGGGCAACCTCGGTAAATGCATTTGCCTGATAGTTGGCAATGGGGTTCTCTGCGCCGTCTACCACGCCAGTCTGAAGAGAGGTGTACAGCTCTGTGTAAGCAACAACTGTTGCATTAGCGCCTAATGCATTAATCATGTTAACCATAACCGGGTCAGTGGAAACACGGATCTTTAAGCCGGCTAAATCCTCAATCCCGGAGATCTCCTTGGAAGTAAAGATATGGCGGAAGCCCTCCTCACCATAGAACAGGCCTCTTACGCCTAAGCCAACTTCCTGGGTCTCATTCATAATCTCCTGAGCCACATCGCTGGCAGCGAACTTCCAGAAATGGTCACGATCTACGAATGCATAAGGAATGGCAAGCAGGGTGGACTTGGGAACGCCGTAGCCGGATAAGGTGGATACGGATACACGCGCCATGTCGATGGTGCCTACGCCGCCCAGCATGTTATCCAGTACATCGCCCTCTGCGCCAAGCACGCCGCTGGCCTGTAAGTCGATCTTGATGGAGCCGCCGGAAAGACGCTCTACCTCTTCCTTAAACTTCACATCAACCTGTCCGATCAGAGACTCCGGCGGGTTAACCTCTGCATATACCAGAGTTACCTGGGGATCATTGGCTGCCGGTGAATCGGATCCGCCTGCTGCCTCTGCTTCCTTCTCCTCGCCTTCTGGCGCCTCAGCCTTGGTCTCTTCTGCTGCCGCAGCCGCCGTAGTAGTCTCTGCCGCTGCCGTGGTGGTCTCCGGGCTCTTTAACCCGCAGGCTGCCATGGAGCTGACCATCGCTGCGCACAGTGCAATGCTTAAAATCTTTTTCCTCATCGTTACATCCTCCTTGATACATTTTTGCTGATTTTCTTACGTAAATCAGCTTTTTTTCGTATACTCTTTTATTATATCTTAATACGATGTTAATGAAAACGGTAAAATTTTGACATTCATAGCACGATTTTGTCCTGATGATTTTATTGCTTGTGAAAATCCAACAATTTCTGGAATCCAGCGAATCCAGCTGCTTTCCTTGTAGAAGTTCCTCCCTCTATCTGGCCATCTCGCTCTGATGCCCCTTCTGGTTATGGGCCTTGATGATAGTCTCTATCTCATCCAGATTGGAGGTGGGCAAGTCCCCCGGGATCGTGTTCTTCACCGCGCTGGTGGCATTGCCGAACTGTACCGCCTTGGCACAGTCGCCCCCGCTGGTAAGCAGTCCGTACAGGGCGCCGGAGATATAGGCGTCTCCGCTTCCGATCCGGTCCACCACCTCGATATCCCGGTACGGCTCCTCCTCATAATATGTATCCTTTCCCGCATCATACATCACAGAGCCAAAGGTATGGCGCTTGGGGCTGTGGACGATCCGCTGGGTGGAGGCAACCACGCTGATGGGATATTCTTCGGTAAAGCTCTTCATCATCTCCTGGGCCGTCCCTGTCTTCTTAAAGGTGAGGCGAGCCGTATCCTCTGAGCAGAAGAATACATCCACATAAGGAAGGATCTTCTCGATGCATTCCCTTGCCTCCTCACCGGTCCATAGATTTGCCCGGAAGTTTACGTCAAAGGATACGATGGTTCCTGCTTCCTTAAACCGCTTGATCATCTCCATAGTGGTTTCCCTGGACTTCTGGCTTAAGGCCATGGTGATGCCGCTGGTGTGGAAGCACCGGGTAGAAGCATAGACCTCCTCCGGGATCTCCTGGATGTCCAGGGAGTAGAAGGAGCTGTTGGCCCGGTCATAGATCACCTTGGGCTTTCTGGGATATGCGCCGTTCTCATAGTAGTAGATCCCCACTCTGGCGCCGGGATTATGGTCATAGATAAAAAAGTCATCGCTGACTCCATAGGAACGGATCTTTCCCTTCATAAAGCTCCCGATATCATGAGATGGAAGCTTTGAGATGATGCCAGTATGAAGGCCTAAAAGGGCCACGCCAGTCGCCACATTTAGCTCTGCGCCGCCTACCTGCTTCTCAAACACATCACAGCGCATCAGCCGCTCATTATTCGGCGGCGACAGGCGGAGCAAAAGCTGTCCAAAGGTCACCAGATCAAAATTTCTGTCTTTAACATCATACATTATGAACTTCCTCCTTTTCTCATCTAATCTAAGCTGCTCTCAGAATCTCTTTATACCTTTGCGCCAAGGGCGCGTCCTCGCGGAGCGTTTTCGTATCGCCGAATACGGTTTCCTTTCCTGCTGATATGAAAAAAGGAAGGCAAACCAAAGACCCGGCAGCATTTCCTGCCTTTTGTCACGAGGTTTGCCCTCCCTTCCCAAAATCTATATGTCTTACCTTATCTCTGAACCCGTCCGGATCCGTCTCCGCCAGCCAGGTTGTCTACCTCTGCACGGGTAACTAAGTTGAAATCACCAGGAATGGTGTGCTTTAATGCGGAAGCAGCCACAGCAAACTCCAGGGCTGACTTCATGTCCTTGCCGTCCAGCAGGCCGCAGATCAGGCCGCCTGCGAAGGAATCTCCGCCGCCTACACGGTCTACGATGGGAGTGATGGAGTACTTTCTGGAGTGGTAGAACTCTCTTGTCTTTCCATCCATGATGCATGCAGACCAGCCATTATTGGAGGCGGAAATGCTTTCACGGAGGGAGCTTACGATATACTTAAAGCCAAACTTATCTGCCATCTGATTAAAGATATCCACATAGCCTGCCAGCTCCAGCTCGCCGGAGGTAACGTCCGTCTTGCCTGGCTTGAAGCCCAGCACCTTCTCAGCATCCTCTTCATTGCCGATGCATACGTCTACATACTGCATTAACTCAGTCATAACCTTCTGAGCCTTCTCGGAGGACCATAATTTCTTCCGGAAGTTTAAGTCCACGGATACCGTCACCCCATGGGCCTTGGCAGCCTTTAATGCAGCCTCGGTCAATGTGATAGCAGAGTCTGAGATAGCCGGGGTAATGCCGGTAAAATGGAACCAGTCCACGCCCTCGAAAATCTCGTCAAAATTAAACTCATCCGGCGTAGCGGTAGCGATGGAGCTGTCCGCACGGTCATAAACCACATTGGATGCTCTCATAGCTGATCCGGTTTCCAGGAAATAGATGCCTAAGCGCTTGCCGCTTCTGGCAATGTACTTGGTTCCCACATTGTACTTTCTCAGGGCGGCTACTGCGCACTCTCCGATTGGGTTATCCGGAACTGCGGTCACAAACTGAACATCATGTCCGTAGTTTGCCAGGGAAACAGCTACATTCGCCTCACCGCCGGCATAGGTAGCGTCAAACTCATCTGCCTGGATGAATTTTTCATTATTAGGGGTGGATAATCTCAGCATGGTCTCGCCCATGGTAACAACTTTTGCCATTTTCTTTTCTCCTTATATTTAAAACTGTTCGGATGGTTCCGGCTTCCTCGGCCGGTTCCGAAATTATCTGCCTGCAGTTACAAGATCCTCTGATGCTTCCGGACGTTTATTTGGCCCGTGCCGCTGCTACTGCCTCTACAAACTCCTTTGCCTTTGCGGTCACAGCTGCAAAATCACCGGTCTTCGCACCCTTGGTTAAGCTGCTTCCGGTTCCCACTGCGTATGCGCCGGCCTTTAACCACTTGTCCACATTATCTACATCCACACCGCCGGAGGGCATGAACTCACCCTGAGGAAGGGGTCCCTTAAAGGAGCTGATAGCCCCTGGTCCCACGATATTGCCCGGGAAGATCTTGATTACATCGCATCCTGCCTCCAGAGCGGTGATGGCCTCGGTAGGAGTCATAACTCCCGGCAGCATGGGTACGCGGTAGCGGTTGCACAGCTTGATGGTATCCACATTTAATCCAGGGCTCACCACATAATTAGCCCCTGCAAGAATCACCTGGCGGGCAGTCTCCGGATCCAGCACGGTCCCTGCGCCGATAACGATCTTATCATTATCTCTGTACTTGGCAGCCATGGCCGCAATGAACTCAACCGGGTTGCCCTCATCCATGGTCATGGTGATCTCGATAAAATTGATCCCGCCGGCAATGATGGCGTCCACAACCTTCTCGCCCTGCTCCAAGTTCTTCGCGCGAACGACAGCAACCAGACAGTCTTCCTTCATTCTTGCTAACACCTGTTCTTTTTTCATCTTCTTCTCCTTCTTTCTTTATATTCGCATATACGATTTGGTTTCGTAAATGCAATTTCTATTTTGATTCTACTCTCCCTCTGTGGTTTTGTCAACTTAAAATAGAGAAATTTTCCCTGTTATCTCCTATATAGCCTAAAAGACGGGAAATTTCTTCCGCCTTTGCCTCCACGGCCTGTCCCAGGCTCTCATAATCCTCGGAGGGCACATAAAGGCTGGAAGCGCTGATGGCGCCCAGAACCTGTCCATCCTGGTTAAATATGGGAGCGCCCACACATTCCATGTGCTCCTCCAGCTCCCTGGCGTCCAGGGCATAGCCCTTCTCTCTTACCTTTTCCAATTCCTCAAGAAGATATTCCGGCGTCATGATGGTTCTGGAGGTTTTTTGGCGGAAATGTATCCGATCCAGCACCCTGCTCCTGGTCTCCTCATCCGTGAAGGCCAGGATCGCCTTCCCCAGGGAGGTGCAGTAGGCAGGATTCTTCGTCCCCACCGTAGCGGTGGTGATGATAGGGTTTTCCGGCTCAAATTTACTTAAATAAACCACCTCATGGCCCGTGAGCACCCCGTAAAATACAGTCTTCCCTATCTCCCTGGAAAAAGCCTTCAGCACAGGCTCGATGGTCCCCAGCACATCCAGGTGATTGGTGTAGCTGACTCCGATCCGGTAGGCTGTAAGCCCGATGGTATACACCTGCCTTGGGCCCTTGGCCACATGGATCATCCCGGTTTCCACCAGGGTGGTCACGATATCATAGGCGCTGGTCTTCGGCAGCTTCAGATAATCGCAGATCTCATCCAGGGTAATCCCGTCCGGCCGCTTGGATACTAATTTTAATATTTCCACACTTCTGAGCGTTGTTCTATTCAGCTTCATGCCATACCTCGGTTTCATGCTGCTGCCAGATCTATCCGGCAAATGTCTTACCACTTCTTACCATAAGTATAGCGAATTTCATGAAACTTTGCAACCACTATAAAGTGACGCCCTGCTTAAAGATGGCCCAGTCATGGAACCCGGCCTCCTCAGCCTTTACCAGACGCCCGGAGGCCACATCCAGCACATACTGGAATAAAGCCTCTGCCAGATCCTCCTTTGTGGCGTCCTCCACCATACGGCCCGCATTGAAGTCTATCCAGTTTGCCTTATGGCTGGCCAGCTTGGTGTTGCTGGAGATCTTTACCGTAGGCACCGGGGAGGCAAAGGGCGTTCCCCGTCCGGTGGTAAAGAGGACAATCTGGGCGCCAGACATCGCTAAGGCCGTGGAGGCCACCAGATCATTCCCGGGAGCGCTTAAAAGGTTCAGCCCCTTCATCTTCACCGGCTCTGTATAGGCCAGCACGCCCTTCACCGGAGAGCTTCCCGACTTCTGGGTACAGCCTAAGGACTTGTCCTCCAGAGTGGAAATCCCGCCCTTTTTATTTCCAGGGGATGGATTCTCATAGATGGTCTGATCGTGGCGGGTGAAATAATTCTTAAAATCATTAATTAAGTTAACGGTTTTATCAAAAAGCTCCTCATTCTCACAGCGGTTCATAAGAAGTGTCTCTGCCCCGAACATCTCGGGAACCTCTGTCAGGATGGTGGTCCCTCCCTTTGAACAGAGAATATCGGAAAATGCACCCACCACCGGATTCGCCGTAATTCCGGATAACCCGTCGGAGCCGCCGCACTTCATGCCTACGATCAGCTCGCTGGCATCGCACTTCTCCCGATGGAAGGAACCTGCATAAGCAGCCAGCTCCCTTAACAGCCTCATAGCCTCCTCATGCTCATCCTCCACATCCTGGCACTGAAGGAAGCGCACCCGCTCCTTATCATATTCCCCGATGTAATCCATCAGCACCGGGATATTACTGTTTTCACAGCCCAGTCCCAGCACCAGCACGCCGCCGGCATTGGGGTGGTGGATCATATCTGCCAGGATCCTCCGGGTATTCTCCTGATCCTCTCCCATCTGGGAGCAGCCGTAGGGATGGGTAAAGGCCGCCACCGCATCGATGGTGCCGGTAACCAGGCTCTGGGCCTCCTTCTCCAGTGCCTTGGCGATGGAATTCACGCAGCCTACGGTAGGGATGATCCAGAGCTCGTTGCGCACCCCGGTTCTGCCGTCCTTTCTCCGGAACCCTTCGAAATACACATGCTCGGTCTCCTTCAGCCTGGATGGAACCGGCTCATAAGTATAGGAAAGAAGATCCCCCAGCGCAGTTTTTACATTGTGCACATGGACCCACTGCCCCTTTCCGATGGCTTCCTTGGCATGTCCGATGCGGAACCCATACTTAATCACATCCTCCCCTGCCTGGATGGGCTTTAAGGCAAACTTATGGCCCTGGGGAATCTCCTCCAGCGTCACCACCTCCTGGCCTGCCACAGTCAGAGTCTCTCCCTTCTCAATGGGGCGCAGCGCTACCGCCACATTGTCATCCTCATGAATTTTAATAAAATCCTGCATTTTCCTCTTCCTTTCTCAGCTTCCCAGTTTATTGTAAGTACTTACAATTATTCTACAAAAAATCAAAGAGAAAGTCAATACAAAAAACCTTATCCCCCCTTGACTTTTTATGCAGCTTGTTACTGTTCACACCTCTGTCAGGCTTATTCCCGGCAACAGGCTTTGCGATGCATAAAATAAGAGAAAGGTCTTGCAATCTTGGACAGCAATATGTATAATAGAGTTAGCTTGTAAGTACTTACAGAATACGAGGTGACCGGATGAATATTTATGACGTTTCGAAAAAGGCGAATGTTTCCATCGCAACGGTTTCCAGAGTCTTAAACGGAAATCCAAACGTCAGCGACAAGACCCGCGCCAGAGTATTGGAGGTGATGGAGAATTTAGGCTACACGCCTAATGTATTTGCCAGAGGCTTAGGGCTGAATACCATGCGCACCATCGGGATTATGTGCTCTGACTCCTCCGACCTGTATCTGGCCAATGCCATCTACTATCTGGAGCGGGATCTCCGCCTGAACGGTTATGATTCCATCCTCTGCTGTACTGGCTATGAACTGGAAACAAAGCAAAAGTATTTCGACCTGCTCTGTTCCAAGCGGGTGGACGCCATCATCCTGGCCGGCTCCAAGTTTATCGAGCCCCGGCCAAAGGATAATGCATACATTCAAAGCGCAGCAGCCATGATTCCCATTATGCTGCTGAACGGCTATTTAGAAGGAGAGAATATCTATTCCACCATTTGCGATGATTTCGCTGCCACCTATCACGCTGCGTCCCAGCTGATCCGTTCCGGCCGCAGAAAGCTTTTATACCTTTACACCAGCACATCCTACAGCGGGGCAAATAAGCTGAAGGGATGTCAGGCCGCCTTAAAGGACGGGGGACTGTGTCTGGAACCAGAATATATTCATCAGTGCAGGAAGGACATCACAGCTGCCAAGGAGCTGCTCCTCTCTCTTCGGGAACAGGGGCTGGAGTTTGATTCCATCTTAGCCTCCTCCGATTCCCTGGCTGCCGGAGCGGTGAAGTACGCCCACGCCGCCGGGATTTCCATTCCGGATGAGCTGTCTGTGATTGGATATAATAATTCCATTCTGTCCCGCTGCACTGACCCGGAGCTGACCACCATTGACAGCAAGGTGGAGGCGCTCTGCGCCTCCACGGTCAACACACTTATGGGTGTATTTGGCGGTGTGAATGTCCCCAGCCGGACAACCATCGCTGCCGATTTGATAAAACGGGCAACCACCAATTTTTAACCTAATTAAAAGGAGGAACAAACAATGCAACCATTTATGGACAAGGACTTCTTACTGAACACGGACATGGCGAAGACGCTGTATCACGACTTCGCGGAGAACATGCCTATCGTAGACTACCACTGCCACATCAATCCCCAGGAGATCTACGAGGATCGGAAATTCGACAATATCACTCAGGTTTGGCTGGGCGGCGACCATTACAAGTGGCGTCAGATCCGCTCTAATGGTGTGGATGAGAAGTACATCACCGGAAAGGATTCCACAGACCGGGAAAAGTTTCAGGCCTGGGCTGAGACGCTGCCAAAGCTGATCGGGAACCCCTTATATCACTGGAGCCATCTGGAGCTTCGGAAATATTTCGGCTTCCAGGGCTATTTAAACGGCGATACAGCTGAGGATGTTTGGAACCTGTGTAATGCAAAGCTTAAGGAGGACGGCATGTCTGTCCGCAATCTCATCCGCCAGTCCAATGTTAAGGTGATCTGCACCACCGACGATCCGGTGGATTCCTTAGAGTGGCATGAGAAGCTCGCCGCAGATCCTACCTTTGAGGTTCAGGTGCTGCCTGCATGGCGTCCGGATAAGGCTATGAATGTGGAGAAGCCCACCTTTGCCCAGTACATTCAGACTCTCTCCCAGGTAAGCGGCGTAACCGTTACTGATTTCGCCACCCTGAAGGAAGCCCTTAAGAAGCGCATGGCATATTTCAATGACCACGGCTGCCGTGTTTCGGATCATGCCCTGGAGTTCGTGATGTATGCTCCTGCAGATGAGGCGGAGCTGGATTCGATCCTTGCCAAGGGCTTAAAGAGCGAGAGCATCTCCAAGGAGGAGGAGCTGAAGTTTAAGACCGCATTTATGCTTTTCGTGGCTAAGGAATATAATAAAATGGGATGGGCCATGCAGCTTCACTACGGCTGCAAGCGCGACAATAATGCATATATGTTTGAACAGATGGGTCCGGATACTGGCTTTGACTGCATTAACAACTATGCTCCCAGCGCCCAGATGGCGGACTTCCTTAATGCCTTAAGCGCAACCAATGAGATCCCCAAGACCATCATCTACTCCTTAAACCCCAATGACGACGCTTCCATCGGCACCATCCTTGGATGCTTCCAGAGCCCCGAGACCGCCGGAAAGCTGCAGCAGGGATCCGCATGGTGGTTCAATGATCACTTTAAGGGTATGATCGACCAGATGACCTCTCTGGCCAACTTAGGCTGCCTTGGTAACTTCATCGGCATGCTCACGGACTCCAGAAGCTTCTTATCTTACACACGCCACGACTACTTCCGCCGGATCCTCTGTCGTATGATCGGCTCCTGGGTAGAGGAAGGGATGTATCCCGCAGACATGGCTGCCCTGGAGGAGATTGTGAAGGGCATCTGCTTAAATAACGCGGTAAATTATTTTGGATTTAAGATTTAATGTGGAAGGTATTTTCCTAAAGATAAGGCAAAAAAGAATCCTGCTTCGCAGGATTCTCCGCCTGCGGCGGGTCGCTTCAGCGACATAATTCCTTTCCGCCGCAGTGCGATCCTCGCGGAGCGTTTTATATCATAGGACGCACTTTCCTATGATATAAAAAAGCAGGCATTACACTGACTGACAGCGGTGTAATGCCTGCTTAATATGTATCGTTACGATACTGCGATTCGCTCCAGCACTGCCACTCTCTCCGACAGTGAAGACAGCCTCTGAAGCGCTAACTTCATGTTATCCTGCTCCAATATGACTATGTGGTAGTACCCCTTGATCTCCTGGACATCCTTCTGAAGTGTCTCAATCTTCCTGTCCAGAATTCCAAACATGCGATCCATTTCTCCCAGCACCATATTTTCCGACCGGTTCAATTCATTCCTGAGAACTCTCTTAAAACGTTTCTCCATCCGTTTGCTCGACTCCTCAAGGCTAGCTTCTGCACGCTTCGCCTCCTCCTGAATCATACCAGTCAGGCCTGTTCCGGTCTCATGAAGCTCCTCCTTCGTCTCCTGAAGGTCTGACCGGATCTCCTTCACTTCCCCCTTCGTCTCCTGAAGGTCTGTGCGGATCTCCCGCACCTCCTCCTTCGTCTCCTGAAGATCTGTGCGGATCTCCTTCACTTCCTCCTTCGTCTCCTGAAGATCTGTGCGGATCTCCTTCACTTCCTCCTTTGTCTCCTGAAGGTCTGCTCGGATCTCCTTCACTTCCTCCTTCGTCTCCTGAAGGTCTGCTCGGATCTCCTTCACTTCCTCTTTCGTCTCCTGAAGGTCTGCTCGAATCTCCTTCACTTCCTCCTTCGTCTCCTGAAGGTCTGTGCGGATCTCCCGCACTTCCTCCTTCGTCTCCTGAAGGTCTGCTCGGATCTCCTTCACTTCCTCCTTCGTCTCCTGAAGGTCTGTGCGAATCTCCTTCACTTCCTCCCGTACAACTTCGGTCATCAAATCCTTTAATATCGCAATGTCTCTCTGCTCCAGCAAATTCTCCCTCCTTTCCTTTCAGGTTCTCCGAAACCCTTAATCATCCTATCGCATACACTCTCCATGTGCAAAGCTCTTCAAAAATATTGAAACATTGCTATTATATCATTTTATCCATTATTTTACAACTAATTTACTCAAATTAGTAACAGTTCAGACGGGGCATCTTCTTGCCCGTCTGCGCCGGACAAAAGCTGGGATGTCCATCCGATGTGGAATTCAAGATGAATTTTGGCTTACAA
>CATOJE010000014.1 GCA_951800145.1 uncultured Lachnospiraceae bacterium
AGACCAAGTCAGCGACCGAAAAGCCAGAACGCAAGCCCGCCCACGAATCAACAGCCCGCGTCAGGCCGGGTCCCATAAGGAACCCCTCCGAAACCGTCGGTGCTTAGGTCCGGTTTTTCACGGACCTTATGCACCGCTACGCTTTCGGCGGAGCGAGAGCGCGGTGACGTTGGGACACGGCCTGACGCGGGCGTAGCCTCTTGGCGAATATGCGCCTGCACCTTTTGTCGCTACCTGTGGCTCCTAACAGGCTGCAAAACACTTAGCCAGAGACTCCTAACGGGTTTAGAAATACACTTAGCCAGAGATCTCCTAAGCGTCCGCGACTCAATTAAATAGCAAATTTACATTATGAAAATTCAGCCAATCCCTCAATCGCATAAGCGCGGATCGGGCAAGAATCCAGTCCCTTGATTGGAAGCGGGGAATAGGACATGAAGAATACATCGGTCTTTAACTCCTCCAGATTCTGTAATACCTCAAGGAAAACGATGTTCTCTGCCATTAAAATATCATGGAACGGCTTTACATCCTCGTTGCTGTTCTCAATGGAAACCCCATCGCCAAAGCCTACGCATTTTACTTTGTGATCCCGGAACCACTCAGCGCTTTCTTTTCCTACCAGGAGGCGTTTGTCAGCGTCTGTGTTGGTCATAGGAGTGAAGGGAGGGATCTTGTAGGAGGAGTCGATGATTACGATATCGCCTTCCTGAAGCTTTCCAGCTGTGGCACGGTCTAAGTCGGCAGCTGTGATATGGGCGCGGGGAGCTACGGTATCTTTGAAATCAACGTAGATGGCTCTTCCTAAGAAGGTGGTGAGTGGCAGATCGGCTACGCTGGGCCAGTTATCATCGTGATGGTAGGGGCATTCGCAGTGTGTTCCCAGGTGGCTGGTTAAGTCCATAATGGTGTGGAAATCCGGGATGGGGCCGCCAGTGTTGAATCTGGTTAAACCGCAGCGGCGGGTTTCGGTGGCCGGGTCTAAAACCTTAGTTAAGTCAACAACTCTTAAGTTTCCTAATTGAAATACGCTCATGGGGAAATCCTCCTTAAATAAATAGTTTTTTGTTATCCTTATTATACAGTATACCGGTATACCGGTCAAGCACTTTTTTATTGACGAAGAAGAAAATTTACGTTATGATAGAAAAAGGAAAAAACAGTAATCGTTTTTGCGAGCTTTTGAGAAAGGGGGCGCCATGGAAAGCAGGAGTCCATTACAGATACAGGCATATGATTACCTGAAGAAAATGATTTTATCTGGAAAGCTGGAGCCGGATGTTCTGTATTCAGAGACCAGGATGTCTGCGGAGCTTGGCATTTCCAGGACTCCCATGCGGGAGGCGCTTCGGTGCTTAAGCCAGGATGGATATATTACCATTGTTCCCAGCAAGGGTTTTATGCTGCGCAGTTTAAATGAGCAGGATATGGAGGAGTCGATTCAGATCCGATGTGCAATCGAGGGCTTTTGTGTGCAGGTGATTGCGGCAGAGGCGGATACAAAAAAGGGATGGAAGCTTTTGGGGGAGCTGGAGAAGCTTTTGGAAAAACAGGAAAAGCTTCTTTTGCCGGGCAGCCAGGGGCAGGTCAGAGAGGAAAAGGGGGAACCGCGTGTGTGGAGCGATGCTGCACTGGAAGCCTTTATGGAGTACGACCATCAGTTTCATCGGGCTCTGATTGATTATGTGGGGAACCGGGAGTTTAAGCAGACGTTTCAGCGGCTGATGTATCTGATTCATCTGACAACTGCAAGGGCACTTTCGATTCCAGGGAGAACAGAGGACACGATGAAGGAGCATAAGCTGTTTTACTCTTATCTGAAGGACGGGGATGGAGACAGTGCCTATAAATTGATGATGGTACATCTGATGATGCCTTTGGCTATGCATTTGACAAAGAAATAGGCGATACAAGGATGGGGCAGAACACAGGTAAGACGTGTTCTGCCTTTGCCATGAAAGCCTGGCGACGGGCGCATGGAAATTTGCCATGTAAACCTGGCGGCGGGCACATGGAGGTTTGCCATGAAAGTCTGCCGGCGAGCGCATGGAGGTTTGCCATGGAAGCCTGCCGCCAGTGCATCAGGGGCGGAAAAGGGAGAAGGCTTTTCGTTTTTTCTCTGATTCTTCCTTTCCCTGGCTGCGGATTCCTTCTAAAAGAAAGGCATACATCTGCTCCATGGATTCCGGCTGCACCCATTCAAGGGTGTCGCGGTAACCGCCGTGCATTGTGGTGGTGACTTCCATCTGCCCCATAATCATATCAAATTCCGGCGGACGTCCAAGGAGCCCTTCTCCGTAGGTGGCCAGTGTGTTCAGAAACTGGATATCCCAGCGGGGCACCATAGCCATGCTTAGAACCGGGATTCGCATCCTGGCAAAGGAGGCTTCATCGCTTTTGGGCAGATATTTTACAATGTGTCCCTGATGGGCCTTGAGCAGGCTTTTATTGCAGAAGGAGCGGAATACAGGCTTTTTTTCGTAGCCCTTGCCGCAGATCACCAGGCTGTCTCCGTAGCCGCATACATCCAGATTAATTACACCGGTGAGGCTCTGACGGTCCAGGGTATCTGCATAAAGACGGCTTCCGGAATTTCCCTGCTCCTCCCCGTCGAAAAATGCAAATCTTGCAGGAATATTTTCCTGGCGGAGGGTTTTTGCAAGCTGGATTAAGATACAGAGCGCCGCTCCATTATCATTGGCCCCCGGGCTGCCTGGAACTGCGTCATAGTGTGCGCAGAAGAGAAGGGAGGGGGCATCGGAGGCAGAGGGAATCAGATAGTTCACTGTGCCGCGGGGGTTTTTGAGAGAGGGCTCTTCCTCCTGGATGGTGTAGTCAAGCCCTTCTTCTGTAAGGACCTGAGCCATGGCCTGGCGCCGCATATCGGCATCCTTTTGGCAGATGGCCGGCAGGTGGCGGATAAGTTCTGTCATAACTTTAATCTGCCCGGCCTTCTATACAGGCGGACAGAGGCACCTTAACCACGATTTTGCGGATGGGAGCCGGGGCGGCTCCTGCCTGGATTGCCGGAATATGTACGTCCCAGGGGAAATATACTGCATAGGTGCCCACAGTCATCCGGATGGTTCCCTCAGGGGCGGCAGGGTTATTGTGATAGAATAAAATATCTCTGGGGGTATCCAGAAGATCTTCATCTACCTTATTGCTTCCATCATCACTGTAATATCCTGCATTTTCCGGGCCGCCTGCAGCAAGGAACTGAACGTCGATGTTTGTCCGGTGGATTTCCGGGCGGAGGGTTTCTCTGGGAGCGGTGGTTAAGTCTAATACCTGCAGGATCATAGGCACTCCGTCCAGCTCCAGGTCAAATTTCCCGGGGGCGTGGGCGGCAAGATCCGTTTCCTTCAGGAAGCGGATTGCACTCTGCAGTGCCTTTGGCAGCACTGCGATTTGCTGATGAAACATAGGGTTTGTGACGTTTCCATAAAACATAAATAATCATACCTCCTTTATTTTTGGCTGTAAGCTGAAGGCTATGTGATAGCCTTTTTTATGTTCACAGGTAATATTTGTGGGGCTTCACTGTGAGTGAAAGCTACGGTGAACCTGAAGGCGGCTACTGCATCGCAGTCAGACCTCCGTCTACACACAGGATTTGGCCGCTGACAAAGCCTGCTGCATCACTGCACAGATAAAGAGCCGCGGATGCGATGTCCTCCTCTTTCCCGATGCGTCCCAGGGGAATCCGGTCGGTCAGCTTCTGATAGAAAACCGGGTCGTCCAGCTGGAAGGAATTAATGGGGGTGCGGACGAAGGTGGGGGCAATGGCATTACAAGTGATGTGGTATTTGCCCCATTCGCAGGCCAGCTGCTTTGTATACATGTTCACCGCTCCCTTGCTGGCGCAGTAGGCGATGTAGTTTTCTGTGGTTCCGATGAGGCTTTTCACAGATGAAAGATTCAGGATACGGCCATATCCCTTTGGGATGAGAAAACGCTTTCCAACCTCTCTGGTGACTGTGTGGAGTCCGTTCAGATTTAAGTCCATTACCTGGGAAAAGGTTTCATCATCATAGTCCTCTGCGTGGATCAGCCGGTTGATGCCGGCGCTGTTTACAAGGATATCCAGGGTTCCGAAGGAATCGGCGATGGCATTCAGCATGTCGGATACCTTCTGAGGCTCTGTGATATTACAGGCCAGGGCGAGGAATGGGCGGTTTAAGGACTTGGCCAGCTTTTCCAGCTCCACTGCCTTTTCCGGATGGCCGCCGCATACAGCCACAGCTGCCCCGTTTTGGAGAAAGGCCTTGGCGATGGCGCTCCCCAGACCTCCGGTTCCTCCGGTAATTAAAGCGTATTTTCCTGCTAATGAGAAGGGGGTTCGGTAATTCATCATAAATAACAGCTCCTTATCTTTTTTGGATACTTTTTTGTCAATTGTCAGAGGAGGCCCTGATAAAGTATTCTGGCTTCTGCTCCTTAAGAGGCTCTGCCAGAAGAAGAATCCGGGAAAAATGATTTTCCAGGATTTGGTAGGCTAGGTCGCAGTTCCGCTCTAACAGGGAGTCGGTCAGCTCAGATAATTCGTAGTGAAAGCCTTTGATGATCACCGGATTTTCCGATGCCAGGTACAGGATCCGGCGCATGTCCACGTCGATTTTCTGCAGAGAGTTCCAGATAAAGTCCATGTCATCGGCCAGCAGATAGAGCTGGTGGTAATATTCGGTGATCATCCGTGAGACGGAAAAAGGCTTCTTCTGAAACAAAGCGTCGTCCATCTGGCGGAGCAGCTGCCGAAGAGACAGTAGCTGAGAGTACTTCATATTACTTCGGTAGGTAACCTCATCTGACTTTGATGCATCAAAGGAATGGCGGGAACCATAGATATTTTTTGAAAAAATGGTATTCAGCATGGAAATTCCCAGCTGTGTGTGGGCCCAGACCGCCTGTTCCAGGCGGGAAGGGTCTATTTTAGATACATAAGCGCCCCGCTTCGGATAGATATCTACCAGATTTTCGCGGGAAAGCTTAAAGAATGTATCGTGAACCGGGGTGCGGCTTACTTTCAGGGATTCTGCAAGGGATACTTCGTTTAACTTCCGGTTCGGGGGAAGGATAAGCTCCAGGATGCAGGTCTTGATTACACGGTATACATACTGCCGGGCATCTTCTGACGCCTTGCGGATCAAAAGATTGCGGTCAAATACAGGCAGGATAGACATAAAAATCACCTTTCTATTAAGAAAAACAATATACGATATAGAAGAAAAAATGCAGCTAAGCGGTATACATCCGCTAAAGCTTAGTATATCATATATCGCTGCGATTCTGGAAATATGGATTTTATGTTTTTAAAGAAGTACATGAGCTGGTGAAAAATGGCACAACTTGTATGCAATTTTAAAACCACAACTCCTGTGATTATATTCTATCATTCTTTGGTAAAAAAACAAGGGGTAAAAAATTTTTTAACGATTTTACTATGAAAAATGTAAAAAAAGAGGTTGCATACAAAGGGAAAATATGCTATCTTGTATATGTCTTTTGAAAATACAGAGTGATTGGAATTACTTGGGATCTGAACTGAAATGCAATTTTTACCAGAACTTGTATGCAATCATGTCTGTATTTTCTGCACAGCTTGTATGCAGCAGTGGCAAAATGGACATAAGGGCCATTTTGCGTGCACCGCGCAGCGTGTTGCTGGGAACAGCCTGGCAGGGCATGAATCGTAATGATCATGCTGCTGGGAGCGCTGTGGTGTGAACCGTAACCCTTGCAGCTGGAAGGAGAGTGGCATGGCAGGAGTGATGGATGGACTGGGAGAGGCCGGAAGCAGAAATCCGGTTTATGATCTTCTGCAGAATCAGATTCTGAGTATGGAGCTGTTACCTCAGGAGATGATCAGTGAGAATGCATTGTCTGCTCAGCTGAATGTGGGGCGGCCACTGGTGCGGGACGCCCTGGCCCAGCTGGCGGAGGAGGGGTATATCGTGGTTTATCCCCAGAGGGGGACAGAGGTTTCTCTTCTGGATACCCGCCGGATTAAGCAGGCGGTTCACGCCCACATGGTATTAGAGCAGGCAGTGATTCGGGAGATTTGCAGCCAGGGGCTTTTGGAGAGCCAGTTCGGGCAGCTGGAGGAGGTTTTAAAGCTTCAGAAGGAAAAGGACAGCAAAAGCGATACGATCGAGCTTTTAGCTCTGGAGCAGCAGTTCCATTATCTCCTTTCCCTGTTTTGCGGGAAATCGTATATCTGGAATATGTTCCGCACTCTGGACTGTGACCTTCTCCGGGTGGATTACCTGCGCTACAGCACCTTTAATTATCAGGTTTACATGAATTCCCTGACGAACTGGGAGAACACACAGGTGGAGGAGCGCCTGCTGCTGGATAATATCAGGCGGAAGGAATCCGAGGCGGCGACTCTCATCTGGACGAATCATTTCAGTACGGTTTTCCGGAATGTAGATGCACTGCGGGGGATTTATCCCCAGTATTTTGCCAGGGAAGGATGAAGTCTGCCAGGCGCAGGGTGCAAACAGCAAACGCACAATACATAGGAAGGGAGATGGTAGGAATATCGAGTTTTTAACAGAGAGAATGTATGAAACCTGAAATAAAAATGTCTTTTAGGAGGAAATAGTATGGAATATGTAGTAGGGATTATCTTGTTACTTTCTTTCTTTGGTCTGGCTTATTACTGTATTAAAGGCCACAATCTGATGATCGGATTCCTGGTAATCACGATTCTCTGGACGGTGCTCCCCTTACTGGGAACTGTATTTGCAAGCGCCAGCTTTCTCGAGGCAAACCCGATTCTGCAGTACGAGGGTTCCAAGGGATTGATTAAGATTTTAAACAGCATTTATCAGAGTGCACCGGAAGGCTGGGGCACCACCCTGGTAAATGTTTGCTGGGGCGCCTGGTTTGGCCGTGTTCTGATGGACACTGGCATCGCATCCACCCTGATCCGCAAGACTGTGGAATTAGGCGGCGACAAGCCTATGGTTACCATTACCCTGTTAAATATCGTAACCGCCCTGATCTTCACCGCGATGACCGGTGCAGGCCCGGTTATCGCCATCGGCGTTATCGTGCTTCCGATTCTGATGTCCTTAGGCGTTCCCAAGGCCATTGCCATGTTCTCCTTCATGGGCTCCGTGGCAGCTGGTATTTATTTAAATCCGGTAAACTTTGCACAGTACCGTGCATTCTTCATCCAGCCGGATGAGATGCCTGACTTTACCTTAGGCTGGTATGCAGCGCACTGGGGATATGCTGCCCTGATCATCATGCTGGTTGCAACCACCCTTTTGGCAGCAATCTATTTAAAGAAGTCCAAAACCTCCCATGCCTGGGCAGCACAGAGCCGCAGCGGCGCTTCTGAGCAGAGAAATGCTCCGATTTATACTCTGATCCTTCCCATCGTTCCGGTGGTTTTAAAGATTTGGCTGGACTTCTCCGTAATCGGCGGCTTCGTGATCGCCGGCTTCCTGGCACTGTTCCTGTGCGGAAGAATGAAGGGCACCTTTAAGGAGAACTGTCAGCTGGTAAATAAGCTGTACTACGACGGCGTGGTAGACACGGCTCCCCTGGTTGGCTTCCTTTTAACCCTGCCTATGTTTAACTCAGTTGCTTCCTACGCATCTCCTTACTTTAAGGTGATCCTGGGCGGCGTTATGCCTAAGAACGAGCTGGTGGTATGTATTGTATTCGCAGTGCTGCTGTGCATGGGCCTGTTCCGTGGTCCTATGACCTTAGTAGGCTGCGGCGCTGCTACCTTAGGCGTATTATCGAACGTAGCTTCCTTCTCCGTGCCGTTCTTATATGCAGTATTTGCGATTCCCACCATCACGGTGAATATCGGAAGCTGTATCACCCAGTCCTGGGTGGCGTGGGGCTTAGCATATACTAAGGTTGAGTCCAAGGATTTCTTAAAGCTGTCCATTCCGAATGCGTACTTAACAGGCGTTCTCCAGTATGCAGCTACATTGATCTTTTTAGGCGGACTGGGCGCAGCATGGTTTATCTAAAAGCAATTCGTATGATTTCTACTCTCTGAATTAAAAATAAAGATATTCTGTTTATGCGGGTGTGCTTTTGCACACCCGCATATCCCGACATTCATGTTTTGATGATGCGTCAAAGGGCGCAAAGCGATATATATTTTTAGGAAAGGAACAAAGTGATATGGCAGAGCGTGAGCATAGAGCGGTCCGTATGGGAATCGACGTAGGCGGAACTTATACCAAGTGCGTCGCCATGGATAATGAGACCCATGAAATTATAGGTAAAAATCAGGTAAAAACTACACATGATGATAAGGACGGCGTAGCTGCCGGCGTAGTGAAAAGCTTCCAGAATTGTATGCGGGAGCATAATATTTCACCAGAGGATGTGGTCTTTGTGGCCCATTCCACCACTCAGGCGACCAATGCCTTCATAGAAGGCGACGTGGCCAATGTAGGCGTGGTGGGTGTCGCCGGAGGCGGTCTGGAAGGCCTTCTGGCAAAAAGGCAGCTGGCCTTAAAGGACATAATCCTGGATGAAAAGGTTGGCCGGATGATAAAGGTATTTAACACATTTATCAAGAAAAAAATGCTGACAGAGGATGTGATTAACCAGAACATTGACGACCTGTTAAAGCAGGGAGCCCAGGTAATCGTAGCCTCCATGGCCTTCGGTGTGGACAGTATGGATGAAGAGATGATGATCCATGACTGTGCGGAAAAGAAGAATGTACCGGTTTCCATGGCTTCGGATATTACGAAGCTTTACGGACTGACCCGCCGTACCAGAACCGCGGCTATCAACGCTTCCATCCTTCCTAAGATGATGATGACGGCCAATGCCACAGAATCCTCGGTGCGGGCTGCCGGCGTTACGGTGCCTTTGATGATTATGAGAGGCGACGGCGGTGTTATGGAGATCAGCGAGATGAGAAAGCGCCCCATCCTTACTGCCCTTTCCGGCCCGGCTGCATCGGTAATGGGTTCCCTGATGTATCTGCGGGCGTCTAATGCGATTTACTTTGAGGTAGGCGGCACCACCACCAATATCGGCGTGATTAAGAATGGCCGTCCTGGGGTGGATTATGCCCAGATCGGCGGACACGACACCTATATCAGTTCTCTGGACGTGCGTATTTTAGGATGTGCCGGCGGCTCCATGGTCCGGATCAATGACAAGGCTGTGGTGGACGTAGGCCCCCGGTCCGCCCATATTGCAGGCTGCGAGTACGCCTGCTTTACTCCGGAGGAGGAGATTGTGGATCCTCAGATCGAGATGGTAAGCCCCAAGCCAGGAGATCCGGCGGACTATGTTACCATCCGGTTAAAGAGCGGAAAGCGCATCTGCTTTACCAATACAGACGCGGCGAATGTGCTGGGCCTGATTGAAGAGAAATACTTTGCCCACGGCAATGCCAATGCAGCGCGGAAGGCCATGCAGCCAGTGGCAGATAAGCTGGGAATTACCGTTGAGGAGCTGGCTACCCAGATTCTGGATAAGGATTTTGAGAAGGTAAATGCATGTATTAACGCGTTAGCAGACAAGTATCAGCTGGATCATGACAGCATGAAGCTGGTGGGCTGCGGAGGCGGTGCGGCTTCCCTGGTTCCCTACTGTGCGGAGAAGATGGGGCTGCAGTACAGCATTCCGGAGAACGCAGAGGTAATCTCCTCCATCGGCGTGGCTCTTTCCATGGTACGTGACGTGGTAGAGCGTGTGATTCCCAATCCCACCCAGGAGGATATCCGGGAATTAAAGAAGGAGGCTGCAGATGCTGCAGTAAGCTCCGGCGCTTCCCCTGATACAGTAGAAGTACATATTGAGATCGACAACCAGACCGGTAAGGTAACAGCCATTGCTACCGGCTCCACAGAGGTGAAGACCACTGACCTGCTGAAGGAGTGCGATGAGGCCGAGGCGGCTGAGCTGGCCACCCAGGACTTCGGGCCTAAGGTTTCGAATGTGAAGCTGGCAGAGAAAACAGATAAATTCTTTGTATTTAAGGGCGAGCGGGGCGACAAGACTCCTATCCGGATTGTAGATAAGAAGGGATTTATCAAGGTTCAGTGCTCCAATGGCTTTGTGGAGAAGTGTAAGGTTAGCCAGTACCAGGAGGTTGTGGAGCAGCTCTGGAAGGACGGCGCAGTATTTAAGACGGATACCGTGCTTCGTCCGGACTACTTCGTGTGCGTGGGGCCAAGGGTTGGCGATTACAGTGCAGTGGACTTAGAGCAGATTTTCCTCCTGATGGATTTGGACTTAGGTGACCGGGAGCCAGATGAGGAGATTATTATTGTAGGATCCGTGACGGAGATTTAATTGATTATGACAAAACAAGAGTTGCAGAAAGCTTTGGAGCCTATCGCCCAGGGACTTTTCGGAAAGCAGGGGGCCAGAAGGTATGAGCGCCCCCATTTTCCCCTGCGTTCCCTGGAGACGATGGTAAAGGATTTGACAGAAATACCTCAGGAGGAGTGGTTTTCCTATGTTTTTTCCCGGGAACCATTAAATGGGAAATTCCAGGATGACCAGAGGCGGCACTGGATGGAGCAGTCCATAGCCTGCGGCCGGGAGTATGGAAGGCGGGTTTGTAAGGAGTATGGCTGCAGTACCCCGAAGGAGCTTGCCAGAGCTATGGGGATGAAGGTGACATACCCTGCCTATCCGGAGAAAACAGACCGTGTTCTCTTTGCGGAGTTTCGGGAGCCGAATGATATCCGCATCTATATGGATGGAGTGAAAAAGGCGAAGAAGCTTTTAGAGCAGCCAGGGATTTATGGGATACTGGGGGGGGCTGGATGTAGGTGAGCTTCTTTTGGCCCATGAATTATTCCATTATGTGGAAGAAAAACATAAAAAGGAAATCTATACCAGAACGGAAAAGATACGGCTGTGGTCTCTGGGGCCGCTGCACAATGATTCTACGATCATCGCCCTCAGCGAGATAGCAGCTATGGCATTTGCCAGGGAGCTGGTGAAGCTTCCCTATGCTCCCTATGTGATGGATGTATTTTTGGTATATGGCTACTCGCCGGAGGAGGCAAGCGGCCTTTATGAAGAGATGATGGAACTTGCCGGGAGGACACCCTGTGCCCCGGAGGAAAGGAAGGATGTAGAATGAGCTTAAGAATACCCTTTGAGACGGTGAAGGAAACGGTGAAAAAGGCTTTGCTGAATGCAGGCCTCAGCGAGGAGCAGGCGGAAACCTGCGCGACAATTCATGCCCAGTCCAGTGCAGACGGAGTGGAGAGCCATGGACTGAACCGGGTTCCCCGCTTCGTGGAGTATATCGGAAAGGGATGGATTAATTTAAAGGGAAAGCCAGAGCTGGTGGGAGCCAAGGGAGCTGTGGAAAATTATGATGGTCAGCTGGGAATCGGTATCACCAATGCGCTTTTCTGTGCAGATCGGGCAGTGGAGCTGGCTAAGGAGCATGGCATCGGCTGCGTGGCTCTTAGAAATACCACCCACTGGATGCGGGGCGGCACCTATGCATGGCGTATGGCAGAGGCAGGCTTTGCCGGAATGAGCTGGATTAACTCTGAGAGCTGCATGCCCTTATGGGGAAGTGACGAGAAGAGCGTGGGAAATAATCCCTTCTGTATGGCGGTTCCCAGAGATGATGGCCCCATTGTGTTAGATATGGCTATGAGCCAGTATGCTTATGGAAAGCTGGGGGTATACCGCCTGGCAGGCAAGCAGCTTCCTTACCCGGGAGGCTTTGACAAGGATGGAAATCTGACCAGCGATCCAGGCGCCATCGAGGAAACCATGCGGATCCTTCCCACCGGATACTGGAAGGGAAGCGGCATGGCTATCGTGTTAGACCTGGCGGCTGCAATCATGGCCAATGGAAATACAGGAATCGACCAGGCAGCGGACAAGCTGGGAAGCTGCGGAGGCTGCTGCCAGATCTTTATTGCATATGATCCCTACATGTTTGCGTCTAAGGAAGAGGTGCAGGAGAAGGTAAACCGCCGTGTAGATGCTGCTCATAAGGCCCATCCGGTTCACGAGGGCGGCAAGGTAACTTGTCCTGGAGAGCGCACAGTGGCCACCAGGAAGAAGAGCATGGAAGAGGGCGTGGTTGTGGACGAGGCTGTTTGGGAGCAGGTTTGCGCCATCGCAGAGGGCAATGTAAACATAAAGGATATTGCAAGTAAGTAAAAGAAGAAACATGAAAGGGGAAACAAAATGTTTTTTTCAAATATAAAGATTGCAGAAAAGTATAATTATCTGGAGGAAAAGTTCTGTGCGGCTTATAAGTGGCTGGCAGAGACCGATATCGCTGCTCTTTCTGTGGGAAGCTATCCGATCATTCCGGATCAGGTGATCGCCAATGTGCAGGAGTACACCACAATCTTACCGGAGACTGGCTCCTTTGAAACCCACGAGAAGTTTTTTGACATTCAGTACGTGGTGTCCGGCAAGGAGCAGTTCGGCGTATGCAAGCGGGACGGGCTGGTAGTGAAATCCCGGGATGAGGCCAATGACCTGATCTTTTATGAGGAGCCAGAGCACAGCGGCAGTGTTTTCCTTGAGGAAGGGGATCTGATTGTGGTGGCTCCCGAAGACGCCCACAAGCCCAGATGCCAGGCGGGCGGCCCTTGTGAAGTGAAGAAGGTTGTGGTAAAGGTAGCTGTTTCATAAATTGCAAATCGTACAGATGCATGATATAATTAAGGAAACGTATCATTTATCCGCAGCAAGGGTGAATCGCCAGTTTAATATCCGGACTGGGACGAGTAATCCAAATCCTTTGTACCATACACCCGGTGCCATTCCTTGGTATCGGGTGTTTTTGCAGTCAGGCATTGGTTCTGCCGAAGGAATTTTACCAGCTCATAGCAGCTGATCCAGATTTCGTGGTTCCCATCCTTTTGGGATTCATCGAAGATCAGCTGGAGGCCAAAGTGGAGGTGGGGTTCGTCAATATTATTTGTGTTTTCAGTCCGGCTGTAGCCGGTCCGCCCCATATATCCGATCACATCTCCGGCCTGCACCACAGAGCCCTCCTCTAGATTCGACTGATAGGGGTAGTTCTTCCGAAGGTGGGCATAGTAATAGTAGCGCTTTTTATCAAAGGAGCGGATACCGATGCGCCATCCTCCATACTGGTTCCAGCCAAGGGCTTCCACAGTACCGCTTTCTACAGCGATGATAGGCGTTCCCACCTGCCCCATCATGTCATGGCCCAGGTGCTGTCGCTTGAACCCATAGCTTCTGGCCGTCCCGAAGTCGTCAAACTCAGAATAAGGAAATCCCTTGGCAATGGGAGAAAAGGCCTTTAATCCATATTTGGTGACCCAGAGTGTTTTTTCCTGAGGAGGGCAGGCCTCCGCGGGAGAAGCAGCCCCACCTTGCCCAGAGGGAGGAGGAGATGCTTCCCCCTGATTCCGGTAAGGGCTGTCTTTTGGCACCTGATCCTCTGAAACCTCTGCCTGGAAGGTGCCCACCATCCCCCCCAGGACGGCGGTGTAGGCCTCCAGGTAGTAAGCGTAATACTTCATATCTTTTGTCAATTCTTCCATGGTGCTCCCTTGAGACAGCTTCTGCGCCAATAAGTCCAGATCTGAATCCTTATAATGAGAAAAATCTCCCCCATATCTGGCTCCCAGATAGGCTAAGAGCTCAATCCAGTTCAGGTGAGGCTCTGACTGGAAGGTGTCCATATCCAGGCGGAAGGCCTTTGTCATCGCTTCACAGGTAACTGTAAAATCAACCCATTTGATAGTTGAAGGCTTCTCTGTCTGGGAGGAGTCTGGGTTTTCAGGGTCAGCAGCCTTGTCAGGCTTTGATTGCCGGGAATCTGGAGAATCCGGCTCCCCCACCCAGGGCAGCTGCCCCATGGTCTGGCTTAAGATGGGATAGCGATCCATATAGGAGGATAGCAGAGAAATTCCCAGTATTAACAGAATCAGGGCTTCGGCGTAAAGAAAAAACCTGGACGGGCCAGGCGGAGAAAAGAGGGAAGAAAAAAACCGGCGCAGCATAAAAAGACTCCTTTCCGCATTTCGTATCCTTCTGCCTGCGCATTGGCGCAGCGTATCGCATACTAATTATATGAAGGGACGTCAAGAATATATGCGCAAATACTTACTTCTCCCCGATGATCTGAACAATCATAAGATTTGGGAGGCAGACAATAATATCCCCATCCCGGGATTGCTTTCCCTGATGGACACACACCTGATCCGGGCAGGAGGCCTGACTGCACCAGATCTCTCCGCCAGAGATAACCAGATGGTTTGTGCCATCGCGCACTCCCTGGATGGTAACCTCCTGATCCTTTGATAAATCCAGGACCTGAACCACCCTTCCATCGATAGTAACCTCAGCTCTTACGGCAGGGGTGCGATGGGCGAGAGCGTATCCGATCCCCATGGCCAGGGCGAGGGCCAGCAAAATCAAAATTAATATCCGGTCGTGTTTTTTGGCAGCAGTTTTATCTTGGCTCATAATCAGTCCTCTCAATCCTTCTCGATCCAGGCTGCCAGGCAGTGTCCTGCAGCCTGCAAACTATCATATCACATTTTTTCTTAAGAGAAAAGGTAGTCTTAAGCAAATCTTCATGGGGCCGGCTGGGGGAGGTCTGGCAGGCGCACTTGGCGTCCCCACAGGCCGTCGATTCGGCAGCAGGACTTTTAAGGTAACAAACATGACAGGAATATTGACAAGAAAATAGAAAACAGATACAATATTACTAGATTCTATAGACAAAGGAGAGGATTATTGTGGAAAAGAACAATCAACAATCCAAATTTTACCTGGGGCTGGGTATTATGGCAGTGGCGTCAGCTGCTGTGATCGCATGCTCTGGTCCGGTGTATGATGCACTCAGCAAGGCTGGAAGGGTACAGGGGACAGAAAGCATCTATACACCGGGAGTTTATACTGCTGAGGCCCAGGGCTTTGGCGGGCCGGTACAGGCTTCCGTTACTGTGGATGAGGCGAATATCACAGAGCTGGAGATTACCGGGGAGGGAGAGACTCCTGAATTAGGCGGAGCGGCAATCTCTGCATTAAAGATGGATATCCTGCAGAATCAGACTGTAGAGGTTGACAGCGTTTCCGGAGCAACCATTACCAGTGATGCGGTAAAGGAGGCCGTTTCTAACGCCTTGAAGCAGGCCAGAGGAGAAGCAGCAGAGACGGAAGCTGAAACAGAAGCAGAGACAGAGGCAGTTCAGGCGCCGGCTGAGGGAACCTTTGTTCCGGGCACCTATACCGCAGAGGTCCGGGGAATGAAGGCCATGACTGTGACGGTAACATTTGATAAGGATGCTATAACAGAGATTCAGGTAGAGCATGAGGAGACGGAAGGGATCGGCGAGCCAGTGGTGGACAGCATGAAGGAAGAGATCCTTAAGCTCCAGGGCCTGGGAATCGATGCAGTATCCGGAGCTACCCTCACCAGCAATGCTATGATCGACGGCGTGGCAGAGTGTGCGAGACAGGCGGGAGCTGATGTAGATGCATTAAAGGCGATTAAGCCGGCAGCCAAGGAAAAGGAAGCGGATCAGGAGCTGGAGACAGATGTGCTGGTTCTGGGAGCCGGCGGAGCCGGCATGGCGGCAGCTGTGACGGCAAATCAGAACGGTAAGGAGGTTATTGTCATCGAGAAGACCGGGCAGATGGGGGGAAATACCATCATGGCCGGAGGTGCATTAAATGCAGTGGATGATGGAAGCGAGACCGCTCTGGCGAATAATGACAGCGTAGAGCACCATTACACCCAGACCTATGAAGGCGGCGATAAGCAGGGGGATCCGGAGCTGGTTCGGATTCTGGTGGAAAATGCCTGGGACGGCGTGGAATGGTTAAAGAGCCTTGGGATGGAGTTCCAGCCAGGCACCTTTACTGTAACTGGCGGTATGTGGCAGAGGGCCCACAAGCCGGTAGAGCCGGAGGGCGTAGGCTTCTTCAAGACATATCAGGCATATATGGATGCCCATGAAGGCATTACCATGATTTATAATACCAAGGCGGAACATTTGATCCTGGAGGACGGCGTAGTCGTTGGCGCAGTATGTACCGGAGAAACTGGCAATACCATCACAGTCAAGGCAAAGAATGGCGTGGTCCTAGCCACAGGCGGCTTTGGCCAGAATGTAGAGATGCGAATGGCAGCCAATGAGGAAACCCATCTCTGGCCTTCATTGGATGAGTCCATCCCCTCCACCAACACTTCGGCGATTACCGGAGATGGCATCCGCATGGCAGAGGAGGCGGGAGCCCAGCTGATTCAGATGGGAAATATCCAGATGCTTCCCTTAGGTGATCCCAAGACAGGCTCCTTAAGCGGTAATATCGAACATGCAGTGGAATCCCGTATCTTTGTAAATCTGAATGGCGACCGCTTTGTCAATGAAGGGGGACGCCGGGATGAGATGACACTGGGGCTGTTTGATCAGCCGGAAACCACTATGTTTATTATCATGGACAGTGACGGCTACCCAACAGGTGAAGAGCTTAATAACTTTGGTGAAACCATAAATAGCCTGGTGGCGGACGGGCGTGCCTACAAGGCGGACACCCTGGAGGAGCTGGCGGAGCAGATTGGGGTTCCGGCAGAGAATCTGGTTGCAGCGGTAGAGGAGTATAACCGTCACTGCCTGGGCGGAGACTTAGAAGGCGAGGCAGATGAATTTGGCCGTACGCTGTTTACAGACACGGAGAAAGAGAATGACGGCATTAACGATGCGCCTTACTACGCAGCAGAGCGTGTTCCCACAGTTCACCACACCATGGGCGGTGTAAAGATCAATGCCAATGCACAGGTAATCAATACAGAAGGTGAAGTGATTCCCAACCTGTTTGCAGCAGGTGAGGTGACTGGAGGAATCCACGGAAGCAACCGCTTAGGCGGCAATGCCCTGACCGACACGGTGGTATTCGGACGGATCGCCGGCCAGAGTGCATCAGAGAGTGAGTCGGGAATCGGACAGTAGACTTGATAAAAAGGACTGTTGCAATTTGCAGCAGTCCTTTTTGCTGCGCGCCCTCGTGTCTTGGCTGGATTATATTCAGCCAAGACACGAGTGTCGCTTATGCCATCCGCCGCAGACGGAGAAGCTGGCGGGGCAGGATTCATTCGAGCGGCTCCTTTACAGGGAGGCCGCTGAGATGCTGTTGTTGAACTGTAAGGGGATGATTTCCTTATCATAGGGAATGAAAAGATTGCCGGAGTAGTACTGCCGGCCTTCTCTTCCGTAGTCCTCCTTCCGGGAAGAGAGACCCTTATCCTCTGTGTGCCACAGCACCAGATTCGGGATATTCATGGATTGGGCCAGTTCACAGGCCTCCTTTACTGTGCTGTGATGCTTCTCGTAAGGGCGGAATTCCTCCCGGTCCTTATAGAGGCAGAAGGCCTCGTGGAGGAGCCAGCAGCTGCCCTCTACATAGGGACGGCAGAGAGGGTGGTAGGGCTCGTCGCCGGCACAGGTCAGCCTTCCTCCCTCCCTCAGTTCGGCTGTAAAGCCAAACTGAGGTGCTTTGGTGGAGTGAATATCAAAAAAGGTTATCTTCCGGCCTAATATAGAAAGGCTCTGCCCATCCTCCACCGGGATCAGGCGGATCGGGCCGCCTAAAAGCTTCCAGATCTTTTCCTGGGTGGTAAGGCGGCAGAGGGTGGCGATGGTCTGGATTAAGCCGGGATGACAGTATATAGACAAGGTATCCTGATAAGTGCCCTGGCGGATTTTCTGGCCGATGATGCGGATCATCCACAGGATCCCCAGGATGTGATCCGTGTGCTCATGGGTGACAAAGATATGGTGAATCCTGGTCAGAGGAACCTGCATGTCCTCCAGAATGGCGAGAATCCCATTCCCTCCGCCAGCGTCAACCATGAAAAAATCCTCTTCAAAGCGAAGGGCAAAGCAAGTATTATAGCAGCGAGTTACAGTCGCATTTCCTGTGCCGAATACATAAAGCTGTTCCATCGTGTCCCTCTCCAATCTTGATTTCCGCGAACAAGCCAAGTGGGCATGGCTGCATGCACATCTGGCGGCTGCCGTACCAATCGGATTTGTCTTTGTTTTCGTACATGGACAAAATCAGCGGCCCGCGGCTTTCCTTTTTAAAATTCCGATGCTATAATGGAATTATACTATAAAAATGTTAATATTACAATGTTGGAGGGGATGTAATGCGGGATTTGGACTATTTGCGGCTATTATCAAAGGAGTATCCTACGGTACGCCTGGCCTGCAGCGAGATTATCAATCTTCGGGCGATTATGGGGCTGCCCAAAGGGACAGAATACTTTTTCAGTGATCTCCACGGAGAGCATGAGGCGTTTGTACATCTGCTGAAAAGCTCCTCCGGAATCATCCGGGAGAAGATCAAGGAGACCTTTGGCTACATCATCCCGGAGGAGGAACAGGTAGAGCTGGCGAACCTAATCTATTATCCAGACCGAATGATTAATAAGATGACTGCCGGAGGAAAAAATACAGATGACTGGCAGAAGGTTACTATCTACCGTCTGGTGCAGCTCTGCAAGGTGGTATCTTCCAAATATACTCGTTCAAAGGTAAGAAAAAAAATGCCTCCGGAATTCGCATACGCCATTGACGAACTGCTGAATGTAGATTATAATGACGAAAATAAAAAGATATATTACAGCGAGATTATCCGGACCATCCTGGATGTACAGATCGCGGACAAGTTTATTATCGCCTTAAGCCATCTGATTCAGAATTTAACCATCGACAACCTCCATATAATCGGGGATATTTTTGACCGGGGCCCAAGGGCGGATATTATCATGAATGAGCTGATGCAGTTCCATGATGTGGATATCCAGTGGGGGAATCATGATATCTCATGGATGGGAGCAGCCACAGGGAATCTGGCCAGCATCTGCGTGGTGCTGCGCATTGCCATCAGCTATAACAGCTTTGACGTGCTGGAGGATGGCTATGGCATTAACCTAAGGCCTCTGTCCATGTTTGCAGCGAATGTTTACCGGGACGATCCCTGCGAGCGGTTCCAGCCGAAGATTCTGGACGAAAATATCTACGATGCAGTGGATCCCGGCCTGGCGGCCAGAATGCACAAGGCCATCGCCATCATGCAGTTTAAGCTGGAGGGGCAGATCATAAGGAGGCACCCGGATTATCAGATGGAGGATCGGATCCTGCTGGAAAGGATCAACTACGAAAAGGGGACGGTGACCATTGGAGATAAGGAATACCCTATGCTGGATATGAACTTCCCCACAGTGGATCCCAAGGATCCCCTGCGGCTGAGCCCGGAGGAGGAGGAGCTTCTCTATACCCTGGCTCTTTCCTTCCGCCACAGCGAACTGCTCCACCGCCACATCAAGTTTGTGTACAGCCATGGAAGCATGTACAAATGCTATAATTCCAATCTCCTGTACCATGGATGCATTCCCATGAAAAAGGACGGGGAATTCGACGAAATGATAATCGACGGAGTGTCCTATTCAGGAAAGGCGCTTCTGGATCTCATCGATCAGCGGGTAAAGAAGGCATACTTCCTCTCTGAATTTGATCCGGAGAAGGAAAAGTGCCGCGACTTTATGTGGTATCTCTGGTGCGGAGCAAAATCACCGGTATTTGGAAAGGACAGGATGGCTACCTTTGAGAATTACTTTGTGGAGGATAAGGCCACTCATAAGGAAAACTACAATCCGTATTATAAATTAAGCCAGCAGGTGGAATACTGTGATAAGATTTTAAGAGAATTCGGGCTTCCGGTAAAGGGCTCCCACATTATCAATGGACATGTGCCAGTAAAGCTGAAGGAGGGAGAGACTCCGGTGAAGGCAGGTGGAAAGCTGTATGTAATCGACGGAGGCCTGTCCAAGGCTTATCAGTCGAAAACCGGAATTGCCGGGTATACATTGATCTACAATTCCCATCACCTGGCTCTGGCAGAGCACAAGCCCTTTGATCCAAACCGGGAAAACACGCCGAAGGTTTCGATTGTGGAAAAGATGAAGCGGAGAGTCATGGTGGCGGACACGGATAAGGGCGCTGAGCTGGCACTTCAAATCGAGGATTTAAAAGAGCTGGTGAGCGCTTACCGGGAAGGGGTTCTGAAAGAAAGGATACGTTAATATATGGATAAAAAAGAATTTTTGGAGAAGCTTACGATGGCCCTGGCAGGACAGGTATCCCGTTCTGTAATCGAGGAGAATATCCGCTATTATGAGAACTACATCACAGAAGAGACCCGGAAGGGAAATTCCCTGCACCAGGTCCTGGAGGCGCTGGGGGATCCCAGACTCATCGCAAAATCCATCATTGATGCCAATGGAGGCGGCAGCGACATGGCTGGCGTCTACGAGGATAGCGACAGCGGAGATCATGGCACCACCCCCTTCCGTGAGCAAGAGGAGAGCCGGGACAGCCGCTTCGGCGGCGGGTTCCGTGGATTCCATCTCAGCGGCTTTTGGGCCATACTCCTTATTTTAGTTATTATTACCTGTGTATTAATGATCGTGGGAACCATTATCGGAGGCATATTTATGCTGATCCGTCCGATCCTGGTGCCGCTCCTGCTCTTCTGCCTGCTATATTCTCTTATAAAAAGGCGCTGAGAAGCGGTAGAAAAATGGCGGTGACGCCGTAATTTATAGAAGGGACGCGCTCTTTGGGGGGCGTCCTTTTTGAGTAGGGCTAAAACGAATAATAATTCATAAATAATATGAAATAATAAAGTAATTGTGGTGCAAAACATTAACGTTACTGTTTCAGAGGAAAATTTTGATGATTATATCTGTATTACTGATATTGCAAAAGCCAAAGTCGGTGAGTCTCGAGGAGCAGATGTTGTAAAAAACTGGATGCGAAACAGAGCAACTTTGGAATTTTTAGGTACGTGGGAGCAAATTTATAATCCTGCTTTTAAAGTGGTCGAATTCGACCACTTTAAAAGCGAAGCGGGTTTACATACATTTGTATTAAGTGTTTCGGAATGGATTGAAAAGACAGAAGCAATAGGATTATTTGTGAAACGTGGAAAATATGGAGGAACGTATGCGCATAAAGATATTGCATTTGAATTTGCTTCGGCGATCAGCCCTGTTTTTAAACTATATTTGATCAAAGAATTTCAAAGACTGAAAGAAGTGGAGAATGATGCAAAGAAAATTGAGTGGGATGCAAAAAGATTTCTGTCTAAAAACAATTATCTGATTCAAACAGATGCGGTTAAAAACTACTTGATCCCGTCAGGAAATTATAAAGAAAATCTGGAGTGGCTGGCATATGCAGAAGAAGCGGATATTTTGAATGTTGCATTATTCGGATTTACTGCAAAAGCATGGAGGGATGAAAATCCTGAATTGGCAAAAAAGAATAATGTAAGAGATTTTGCTTCAATAAATGAACTTACAGTTTTGTCTAATTTGGAAACACATAATGCACAAATGATTCGTGAGGGTAGAAATAAGGCAGAAAGATTTCAAATTTTAAAAGAGATTGCAGAGTATCAGCTGAATGTTCTTAAAGTGGCAGAACAGATAAAATTGATTGAGGAAAAATGATATATTTGTATTACAATTTAGACAATATAGGATTGGATAGATTTGAATTATGGATTCAAAAAAGTAAGGAAAAATATTATAATACAGCCACTAGTGTCTTGACTGAATATAATCCAGCCAAGACACTGGTGGCAGGTAAGATACACCGAATATCATTGAGCGGACTTTAGATACCGCTGCGTTTTCTCCCATCTCTGAAATGTTTCTTCCCAGATCACCCCAAAAACTATGGTCAAATATACGAAAAATAAAGTTTTTTATTGACTTTTTTATGCATATATGATATAAATGTTATAGTAAACGTTTTCTGTAAAAATTAACCTATGTTGCAGGCGGAAAGGACAGGCGTGGGATGCTGAGAGTTTGTGGGCTGACGAAGCGGTATGGCGGTTCGACTGCAATACAGGATATCAGCTTTAGTGTGAAAACAGGTGAGATCGTAGGTTTGATTGGACATAACGGCTGTGGGAAGTCCACTACCATGAACATTATCACCGGATATCTGGCGGCCAGTGAGGGAAGGGTTCTGGTGGATGGTGAGGATCATGTGGAGCAGTCCCGGTCTGTCCGGAGGAAGATCGGCTATCTTCCGGAGGCACCGGCTCTGTATCCGGAGATGACAGTGGAGGAGCAGCTGAGGTTTGCATGTGATCTGAAGGGAATCCAGGATTCGGGGGAAGCGATTTTAAGGGCATGCAGGAAGGCCGATGTGCAGAATGTGGGAAGGCGGCTGATACGGAATCTGTCAAAGGGATACCGCCAGCGTATCGGACTGGCACAGGCTTTTTTGGGGAATCCGCCGCTGCTTATTCTCGATGAGCCCTCCTCGGGGCTGGACCCTTATCAGAATGCGGAGATGCGGGATATTCTTAAGGAAGCCTCGCAGGAGCAGGCGATTCTTTTAAGCTCTCATGTGCTGTCAGAGGTGGCCGCTATCTGTAACCGGGTTGTTGTTTTGAGTAATGGACGGCTGGCAGCGGATGATACGCCGGGAGGACTGCGGGAGCGCTTTCGGAAGCCGGGGCTTTTTTCTGTGATTGGAGAGGGCGGGATGGACATTTTCCAGAAGGCTTTACAGGAAAGCAGATGGTTTTCGGATATTCGGACAGAGGCGGGGGAGAGACCTGGGGTATTCCAGGCAAGGTTTTCCTGCCAGGCGGAGGATGCATTGTCCTGTCTGATTCCTGTTTTAGAGGAGAGTGGAATTCATCTGATACAGTTTGGGGCAGTCCTGCCTGATTTGGAAGAGATTTATTTTCAGCTGACAAAGGATCAGAGATATACGACGGTGGATTAGAAGTGGAAGAATCAGGGACTGAAGCAGGCTCCAGGAGTGCAGCAGAGCAGAGAGCACAAGCAGGAACAGGAGCGCAGCAGAACAGGGGCAGAAGCAGATCCAGGAGTGCAGCAGAGCAGGGAGTGCATACAGGGTATGGAGGCTTAGGGGCGATGACAGCAGTTTGGAAGAAGGAGTTGCGTCAATATCGGACATCCATCATCGGCGCAGTATTTCTGGCCTCTTATGGGGGATTAATCGGATATTACTTTGTGGTGGGAAATCTTTTGGCTATGAACGGAGACATTACTGCGTTATTTCAGTCCGTGTATTCCACTTTGATCGTTCTGATTCCCATTCTCACGATGCGGCTTTTCGCGGAGGAGCGGAAGATGGGGACGGATCAGCTTTTGTTTACTTCCCCGGTGAATATAGGGCGGATTATTCTGGGAAAGTTTTTGGCAGCGCTGGAGATGTTTTGCCTGGGAAGCTTACCTATAGTACTGGATGCGGCAGTGCTGGCTTTTTATGGATGCTTCCGGCCTCTGGAGACAGCCGGCTGTTTTGTGGGGCTTTTTCTGGCGGGGAGCGGGCTTTTAGGGATGGGGATGTTTGCTTCATCTCTGACAGAGAATCAGGTGGTGGCGGCCATTGTCAGCTATTTGATGATGATTTTGCTCTGGCTTTTGGATTATCTCAAGTATTATGTCCAGGGAGAGTGGGCGGCGAAGCTGCTGGGATATCTGTCTTTTCAGACGCATTTTCGGGAGCTGTCATCGGGCATATTCAGCTTTTCGGCAGTGATGTATTTTAGTAGTCTCACAGCGCTTATGCTGGGGATGACGTATCTTGTGCTGGAGAGCCGCAGATGGAGATAGGGCTAGTACATCCTTCAGTAAATGGCTATGGGATGTACTAGTGTCTTGACTGAATATAATCCAGTCAAGACACTAGAGGAATGGGGCAGGATATGATGAGAGGAAAAAAGAGGCAGACAGGGCTGGCAGCAGGGGCGATGGTGATTCTTTTTCTGCTGGCGGGCATGTTATCCCTCCTTTTAACAGAAAATTATGGATGGAAGCTGGATTTGACAGAGAACCGGCTGTACACCTTGTCAGAGGACACAAAGGAGATTTTATCCCAGCTGGAGCAGCCGGTGAGCATTATTGTGTTTAACCGGGAGGGCGAATATCCCCTTCTTCCAAAAAACCTTTTAGCCAGGTATTCCGGGTACAGCTCTAAAATTCAGGTTCGCTACTGCGATCCTTACCGGGAGCCGAAGCTGGTGCGGGAGTATGAGGAGCTGGGCTATAAGGTGGAGCTAAATGATCTGATGATCCAGTCCTTAGGCGGCCGAAAGCAGCTGAAGCTTACGGATTTATATGAGCTTAACCCCTCCCGGACACAGGTGGAGAGGCTGGCGGCGGAGCAGGAGATTACTTCTGGGATCCACCTGGTGGCAAATGAAGAGAGAGGACGGATTCTTTTTACAGATGGACATGGGGAGGAGCCGTCAGCATCCCTGATGGATTTATTTTCCCAGAATCATTACCAGACTTCCTATGCAGAGCTGTCGGTTCAGGGGATTGATAGAGAGACAGCTGCGCTGGTAATTTGTGCACCCAGGAGGGACTTTAGCGAAGAGGAGATCCTTTGTATGGAGGAGTATCTTCTGGCCGGGGGAGGGGTAATGGTGTTTTGGGAGCCAGGTACAGAAGGGCTGGAGAGGCTCGCCGGGCTTCTGGAGGACTGGGGAATCCGGCCCACAAGGGATCTGGTGGAGGAGCCAAAGCTCTATGTGTCTGGCAGCCCCTTAAATGTGGCGGCAACCTATGGGCAGCATCCGATCAACCAGTATTTTAAGAATAACCGGTACTATGTAGTGGCGCCATCCTGCGTGGCCTTAGAGCAGCTTTATGAAAGTCAGGGAACCACGAAAACAGGACAGGTCCTCCGCTCCTCAAAGGATGCATCTGCTGGAGGGCAGGCTCAGCAGGGTCCCTTCAGCTTGGTGCTTAGCTCGGAGCGCAGGGTGACATCCGAGATAAAAGACCAGGTGACATCTAAGGCAAAGGATCCGGTGGCATCCGGGGCAGAGGGTCAGGTGACAGGAAGGATTCTGGTGTGCGGCAGCAAAGGGATTTACGGGGATGACATGCTTTCCTCAGAGAAGCTTGCTAATGGAGACTTTTTGGTTCAGGCTGCTGGATGGTGTGTGGGGACAGAGGACATGATCCACATACCGCCGAAGGAAATGGGACCGCTTTTACTCCCAATTATATCTTCAGAGGCAAAGGGGTGGGCTATTCTGCTGCTGGGGATTCTGCCGCTTGGGACCCTGGCTGTGGGGGCAGGCATTTCCCTGCGGAGGAGATATTTATAGGATGAAAGGAAATGGATGGTACGGAAAATTTGTCATGCTTGCAGGGGCTCTGGCAGCGATGACAGGGATCTTGTGGATTTTTTCCAGACCTGCAGAGGAGGAATGGCAGGAAGAAGCCATGGTTACGGATTTTCATATGGGAACAGTGGCTGGAGCAGCCCTGGTGAATGAAAAGGGCGGCGTGGCGCTTATGCTTCAGGATGGGGAGATCGAGATTTTAGATGCTCCCCAGGATATGGAGTTTTCTGCATCGGACAGAAAAGCTTTTCTATATCGGATGGCCCATATCCCGGTGAAGGAAAATCTTGGTAAGGTGCAGGAGCGGGAAGCTTACGGGCTGGATCATCCAAGTGCCAGGCTGACGCTGTTTTTAACGGATGGAAGCCGGATCGTCCTACAGCTGGGAGATCAGACGCCGCTGGAGGATGGATGGTATCTGCGCAGGGAGGATGAGGAGGATTTGTATCTGGTGGATCCGGCTACTGCAAGGATGATGGGGTATTCTCTGGATGATTTCCGGAAAATCGATGTGCTGCCGGAAATTTCGCCAAAATCTCTGGAGGGACTTACCCGTCTGCGGCTGGAGGGAAGCCGGGAGACTGTGGAAATCCGGGGTGAGAAGCAAGGAGGAGAGGTGCGGTTTTTCCTGGTATCTCCCTTTGAAGCTGCCTTAGGCTGGCAGCCGATAGCAGAAAAGCTTTTGGCCCCTTTAGGAAGCTTGGAGCGTCTGGAGGTGGCCGGGGATATCTCTGCAAAGGAGCTTTGGGAGAGCCGCCGAGAGGAAGGGTATCGGCTGACGCTGGAGCTGGAGGGGGAGGAGAGAACACTTTTCTTTGTTCCAGAGGAAGGAGAGCGCTTTTACTGCGGAAACCCGGCGAATGGTCAGGTGATTCTCCTGGATGGAGAAGGGGTGAGAGCTTTGTTTGCCCTGTCCGCAGCTGAGCTTATGGGCGCCACCCTCTATCCGGCTAACGCAGCGGATATGGAGCAGGTGACAATCGCCTTTGAGGGGCTGGAGGAGAGTCTGGAGCTTACAGGGCAGGGAGAGCTGCTCAGGGGATATCTGGAGGGAAGGGAGTTAAGTCAGGCAGAAGTCCTTGCGCTGTTTCAAGCCTTGACGATGATTCCGCCGGCAGAGCCCTTGGAGGGAGATGCAGAGCTTTTGGAGGAACCGATTTTAACGCTGCATTTCCAGAGGAAAGCCGGGTCAGAGGATGTGCTGGAGCTGATCCCCATATCACAGAGAAGGTGTGCAGTGCGGGTGAACGGAAGTGCTTCCATGTCCACCTACAGGGCTACCATAGAGGAGATCATCCGGGTGGTAAAGGGGCTATATTAAAGGAGAATATTTTGCGGAAAATCAAACTCTGCATGATATAAAAAATAAAAATGGAGGTAGTATTTTATGAAAAGAAACATCTTGAAGCAGGCATGTGTAGTAACCGCATTGGCCGTATCTGCAGCATCCCTGGCGGGCTGCTCCGGAGGCGGAGGGAATGCGCCGGCTCAGACCACCGCGGCTGCGACCACAGCGGCACCGGCAGAGCAGAACACGGCTGCAGAGAAGACAGATTCTGCAGGCGGCGGGGAGACTAAGGCGGAGGCGGCAGGAGCTGCCTTAGAGGGGGAGGCCACATCTCTTTCTCTGGCCAACACTCAGCCAGATACAGATGTAGAGAGCTTACAGCTCTACGCCTGTGAGAAGACCATTGAGGAGGCCACTGGCGGGAATTTCAGCGTGGAGGTATTTACAAATTCCGCTCTGGGGGACACGGACGACATTCTGGAACAGGCGATTCAGGGAACCGCGGTATTAACAGTAACGGATCCAGGGCGTCTGGCTGATTATATTCCGGATTTTGGAATCCTTCAGATGCCTTACATCATGGAAGATTACACTAAGATTGATGCCATCACCGGAACGGATATGGTAAAGGAATGGGAAAAGGGCTTTGAGGAATACGGGGTAAAGGTTCTTGCCTCCAACTGGTATGGCGGCGCAAGGCACTTTGTCTGCAATAAGGAAGTAAATGTTCCAGAGGATTTAAATGGCTTGAAGATCCGTACCATGGGGAGTGATCTCTGTATCCAGTCAGTGACTGCCATGGGCGCAGTGGGAACGGCCATGTCCCAGAGTGAGATTTATTCCGGCATTGAGCAGAAGGCGATCGATGGCTGTGAGAATCAGAGCACCTCTACCTATGCAAGCCGTTTGTATGAGGTTTGCTCTTATGTAAATAAGACGGGACATTTCATGCTCCTTGGCACCCCGGCCACTGGCACGATTTACTTTAATTCCTTATCCGAGGATTATCAGAAGCTGCTGGTGGATACCTTCCGTGAGAATGGCACAGAGTACCAGAAGATCTGTGCGGAGATGGAGATTGAGTGTGAAAAGCAGATGGAGGCAGAGGGCATGACCATCCATGAGGTGGATAATACGCCCTTTAAAGAAGCAGTGGAGCCGGTTTACGACAGCCTTGGCTACAGGGATTTGAGGGATCAGATTCTTACTGAAGCAGGACTGAAGTAGCGCTTTCCTCCATAGGTCAGCCCTATGTGAATCCCAGGCATTCCGGAAGCCGTGCCGAAAGAAGGGCGGCGGCTTCCAGGAGCGCCTTCTCCAAGAACAGGAGGTGTTTTATGAAAAAAGCCTATGATGCTTTTTGTACTATTGAAGAGCTAATCTGCGGAGCCATTCTGTGTATTATTGTGGCGCTGGCCTTCGCCACTGCTATCGGCAGATGCATTGGCCATCCTATATCCTGGACAGTCGAGGTATCCCAGTTTTTCCTTTCATGGCTGGCGTTTTTAGGGGCAGATATGGCTCTGCGCCACGGGCGGGTATTAGGTGTGGATCTGCTCACAAGGCGTCTTCCAAAGAAGGCTCAGGCAGTGATTAAGCTGGTGACAGATATATTGATTTTACTGGTATTGATATCCTTTGTGAAGTTTGGGATCGACCTGTGCCGGTCTAATTATAAGCGTTCCTTCCAGACTGTGGGAATCAGCTATTCATGGGCCACGGCCAGTCTTCCCTTTGCTTCCGTATTCATGTCGGTTACCATAATTTTAGAGATACTGCAGCAGGTGAAAATACTGCTGGGAAAGGAGGAGGCATCATGAGTGTTGTGCTGATTACCTTTGTTGTTTTACTGCTGTTAAATGTTCCCATTGCCTTTGTAGTGGGCATCGCAGGGGTTGCGTACTTTATTGTCAGCGGAACCGTTCCCTTTTCTGTGGCAGTGCAGAGGGTGGTGGCCCAGACTCAGTCTTACAGCTTCTTAGCGGTCCCCTTTTTCATCTTTGCAGGAAATCTGATGAATGAAACAGGTATTACCAAGTATCTGCTTAAGCTGGCCCAGATGGCTACCCGGAAGATGTGGGGAGGCATGGCTCAGATTAATATTCTCCTGAGCACGATGATGGGAGGGATCTCTGGCTCTGCCTGCGCAGATGCGTCTATGGAGGCCAGGATCCTGGGGCTGGATATGGTGAAAAAGGGATATCCGAAAGGATATACCACAGCAGTTACCTGCCTTTCCGCTCTGGTTACCGCCACCATTCCCCCAAGCCTTGGGCTGATTCTCTTTGGCTATGTGGGCGGGGTTTCCATCGGACGGCTCTTTATGGCTGGCATCGTGCCAGGGGTGCTGATGGCTGCAGCGCTGATGATTACCGTAGCCCTCACAGCTAAAAAGCATAAATATGAGCCTCCCTCCCACCTGACGGAAGAGCTTCCAAAGGGTGAGGTGGCAAAAACATTAAAGGAATCCTTCCCGGCCCTGCTTTTCCCGGTGATTTTGCTGGTGGGAATCCGCATGGGCGTCTTCACGCCCTCTGAGGCAGGCGCATTTGCTGTGGTTTACGCCTTAATTGTAGGGAAGTTTGTTTACAAGGAGCTGGACTGGCAAAAGTTCCGCACATCCTTAAAGAATGCCTGCCTTGATACTGGTGTGATTCTGTTAATCGTATGCTTATCCGGAATTTTTTCCTACGTGATAACCATGGAAAAGGTGCCGGTATCTATCAGTGAATCTGTGCTGAATGTGACCAATAATCCTTACCTGCTGCAGCTTTTGATACTGGTGCTGCTGTTTGTGATGGGAATGTTCCTGGACAGTGATGTGAACACGCTGCTTTTGACGCCGATCTTCCTTCCCATTGTGGAGGCGGCGGGAGTTGACCCGGTTCATTTCGGCGTGATGATGGCAACCCTTCTTACGGTAGGTGTTATGACCCCGCCGGTAGGGACGGCCTGCTACATTGTATGCGGAATTTTAGACTGTCCGGTGGAGGAATATGTAAAGGCAAGTGTGCCATTTTTCCTGGCTATTTTGCTAGTATTTGCGATCCTGGTATTTTTCCCGGATGTGGTGCTGTTTTTACCGAACCTGGTATATGGCTAAAAGCAGGGGTAATAGGTCATAAGCCGGGAACCAAAAAAGTTAATATGGAGTGTGATGCGCATGAAATATGCAAAGATTGATGAACTGCAGATTTACGCGGCGGACAGCCGTGAAGAGATGGGGAGGATATCCGGACAGGATGTGGCAGCCCATATCAAGATTCTCCTTCAGGGGAAGGAGGAGCTGAATGTAATGTTTGCGGCAGCGCCTTCTCAGAATGAGATTCTGGCAGAGCTGCTGCTGGATACAGAGATCGACTGGAGCCGGATCAATGCCTTCCATATGGATGAGTATCTGGGCCTTCCTGAGGAGGCGCCCCAGCGGTTTGGGAATTTTCTGAGGGAGCATATTTTTGGGAAGGTTCCCTTCCGACAGATTTATTACATAGATTCCAGTGCAGAGCCAGAGAAGGAGTGCCGGCGGTATGAGGGAATTCTCCGCTCTCATCCCATGGATATCTGTATCCTGGGTGTAGGGGAAAATGGACATCTGGCCTTTAATGATCCGGCAGTGGCGGATTTTGCAGATATGCGCCTGGTGAAGAAGGTGGAGCTGGATGATACCTGCCGCCAGCAGCAGGTAAATGACGGATGCTTTGATTCCATTGACCAGGTGCCGAAAACGGCGCTGACGGTTACGATTCCTGGTCTGACCCGGGCAAAGGCCATGTTCTGTGTGGTTCCCACAAAGAATAAGGCAGAGGCGGTGAAGAATATGCTGACTGGAAAAGTGGATGTCCTCTGTCCTGCGTCGATTCTCAGGAAAAAGGCAGGGGCAAAGCTTTACCTGGATCCAGCTGCAGCGGGAGATGTTCTATAAGAATAAGAATGTATTAAGAGCAGCAAGCCCTTTATAAGGAGGATAAAGATGGATCTGGCGAGAACAGCGCTGGGAGGACTGGCCCAGGAAGACGGCCTTGTCTTTTTCCCGGAGGAGTGCGAAACTATTGCAGTAAACTGTGTCCAGGTGGCACAGGGACAAATCACAGAGCCCGCCATCCACCCGGATGAGGAGGAGATCTATGTGATCCTTTCCGGAGAGGGAATTGTGTGGCTGGATAAGGAAGAAAATCCAGTCAGGGCGGGAAGCGTGGTGTACATCCCCAGACATGTGGAGCACATCATAGAAGGTAGGAGCCAGGAGCCTTTGACCTACGTCTGTGTGGCAAACTGGCCGGATAAAATGCCTGCAAAGCAGAATGGATAAGGGCCCGATTCCGCGTCGCAGGCATCCCGTGAAGGCATTGAAAATTTAAGAAATCTGCCGGGTTGATTCCCGGATAATCAGGTTTGGCTTCCGGTAACAGCGTTCATTCAGGATCATGTCGCCGGATTCCAGCCGTTCAATGAGACGCAGGCATACATCGTAGCCGTGCTGATAGCTGTCCTGGCTGATGGAGGTCAGGGTAGGGCTGATCATCATGCCCTGGGGGATATCATCGATCCCGATGACAGAGATGTCCCGGGGAACCTGAATGCCTTCCAGGGTCAGCTGGTGGATAACGCCCCAGGCTACCAGATCATTCACTGCCACAACTCCGGTGCAGGCTCTGGAGGAGGAGATCAGCTGCTTTGCCAGCTCCTTTCCAGCTTCAAATTCAAATAAAGCATCATCCAGATCACGCTCAAAATTCGATTCAATTACAATCTGATCCTCAGGCAGAATCTGGTATAAATCCATAGCCTGGTGATACCCCTTGCTGACCATACGGCGGTTATGCTTGGTTAACGGGGTAGTTAAAAGGGCGATGCTCCGGTGGCCGGATTCTAACAGATGGCAGGTGGCGATATAGCCATTCTCATCCATATTGCTGGTGGCATTAATCGCCCGGGAATCCAGGGGATAGTCCGCCTCAAAGATAGCAGCGCTTGCACCGGTATCTAAAAAGGCATGGATAGCCTCTGGATCATGGTCTGTGGCAGAGAGCAGCAGGCCGGAGATCTTTAGCTGCTGGATCTGGGAGATCAGCATCTGCTCAGTGCGCTTATCCCGCTGAGAGCTGAAGACAAAGGAAACATATCCCTGGGACTTGGCCGCATTCTCGATCCCCATGGTGAGCTGAATAAAAAAGGGATTCTGAAAAGAGGGAATGATAATGCCCAGGCATTTATTGGTCTTTGATTTCAGCATGTGCCCTAAAAGGTTTGGTGAGTAGTGAAGCGCCCGTGTGGCATCTAAAACGCGCCTTCGCATCTCTTCACTGACAGGATAGTTACTGCCGCTGAGTACTCTGGAAACGGTAGCGATGGAAGTCCCGGAAAGCTTTGCAACATCATTAATCGTTGCGGATTTTGAGGTAGATGTAGTTGTCTTTTCGTCCATACAGCACCATCCTACTGAACAGTATTTAATCGTATTTTTATTGTAGCAGACTGAAAGAAGGGTGTCAAGTTTTGGCACGGATACAAAGAGTGAAAGGGGTATTAACATGAAAGTATATATTGACGCAAATGCGGAATTAATGGGAAAAAGGGCAGCGGAGGAAACAGTAAAGCGGATTAAGGAGGCGGTGGAGGCCCGGGGAGAATGCCGGCTGCTGCTGTCTACAGGCGCATCCCAGTTCGAGATGTTTGATGCCCTGGTAAGGATGGAGGCACCCTGGGATCAGGTGGTGATGTTCCACTTAGACGAGTATGTGAACATGCCGGCTACTCATAATGCCAGCTTTCGGAAGTATTTAACCGAGCGCTTTATTGATAAGGTGCATCCCAAGGCATATTACTTCGTAAACGGAGAAGGAGATGTGGAGGAAAACCTGCGTCAGCTGAGCAAAGAGGTGAGGAAGGCGCCTATCGATGTGGCGCTGATTGGAATCGGTGAGAATGGACATATTGCATTTAATGATCCGCCGGCAGACTTTGATACAGAGGAGGCCTACATCCTTGTAGAGCTGGAGGAGCGGTGCAAAAGGCAGCAGATGGGGGAGGGCTGGTTTGCCACCATTGACGATGTGCCGAGCCGGGCTATTACCATGACAGTAAGCCAGATCATGAAGAGCCGTACCGTGCTGTCAGTGGTTCCTGGAAAGCGCAAGGCCCAGGCCATTAAGATGACCATAGAGGTGCCGGAGGTGACCAATCAGGTTCCTGCCACAAAGCTTCGGGAGCACCCGGACTGGATGCTTTTTTTAGATGAGGATTCTGCCAGTGAGGTGGACCGGGAAAAGCTGGATCTGGCATAAGGCCTGCTTCGATTCCTGTTTAGAAAATTGTAAGAATCCGACGGATTGCTGTGATTGAGATCCTACGGCGCGCTGTGGTAAGATAAAAAGGTATGAACCAAACAAAAGCAGGGCTGTGAACAGCAACTGGTAATTTTCGGAGGAGATACAGGATGAAGAAGAGAAGAATCAAGACATTACAGGGAGGTATGCTGGCAGGAGTGATGGGCCTGTGCCTTTTCGCACGGCCCGGGATTGCCCTGGCAGATGCCTGGGAGAGAACCGATGGGACGTATCGGACAGCCGACGGGACTGGGATACCGAATGTGATTTCCCGGGGCATTGACACCTCTTATTGGAATCAGAGCATTGACTGGAATCAGGTGCGAAGCGATGATGTGGATTTTGTTATGCTGGCTACCAGGTTCCGGGGACAGCCGGATCCTTATTTTCTGATCAATGCAGAAAATGCCCACAGTGCAGGGCTGAAGGTGGGAGCGTATCTATATTCCTATGCCACCTCAGTGGAGATGGCAGAGCAGGAGGCAGACTTTGTACTGGATTTAATTAAGGATTTTCCCATCTCCTATCCTGTGGCATTTGACGCGGAGGATGCAGGAACCCTGGGAACCCTGCCTCCCGCCCAGGTCAGCGAGGTGATCAATGCCTTCTGCAAAAAAATCCAGGACGCCGGGTATTATCCCATGGTTTATGCCAATGAATACTGGCTGCAGAATAAGATTGACCTGTCTGCTATAAATTATGATATCTGGGTGGCCAGATACAATACGATGTATACATACGATCGCCCGTCTATGTGGCAGGCCACTAACACCGGATCGGTTCATGGGGTGAATGGAAACGTAGATATCGATTTCCTGTTTACAGATTACTCCAGCATTATTCCAGCGGATACCTGGAGAACCATTGCCGGGAATACTTACTATTATAAGGATCACCGGATGCAGAAATCTGACTGGATTCACGACGGATCCGGCTGGTTCTACATGGGAGATCAGGGAACTGCGGTGAAGGGCTGGATGTCTATGCCGGAGGGCTGGTACTATCTGGATGAGCCAGACGGGCGGATGGCCACCGGATGGAGGGATTTAGACGGAAGCTGGTATTATCTTAAGGAAAGCGGCAGGATGGCTACCGGCTGGCGTCAGATCGATCAAGCCTGGTATTACATGGATCAGGACGGCAGGATGCAGACCGGCTGGCAGGATATAGGGGGATCCAGATATTATCTTAACGGCTCCGGCGCTATGGCCACCGGGTGGCTGAATCAAAACGGTGCCTGGTATTATCTGGACGGCTCCGGCGCCATGACCAGAGGCTGGCAGAATGTGGGTAATACCTGGTACTACCTGGACGGCTCTGGTGTCATGCAGACGGGCTGGCAGAATGTGAACCAGACCTGGTACTATCTGGACGGCTCCGGAGCGATGCTTACAGGCTGGCTGGAGATAGGAGGAGCCCTGTACTACCTGGATGAATCCGGCGCCCTGGCTGTGAATACTGTGCTGGATTATAATGGGGTGAGATATCAGTCCGATGGAAACGGGGTGTGTACGCCAGCGCCTGCAGAAGATGTGACCATGATACCTCAGGAGTAAAATAAGAGGGGAGCGATGTATATCGCTCCTTTTTTGTCTTAATTCAGCTTAAATAAGATGACATCCTTCACATGGGCAATCCCCCGTATCTCTTCCACAGATTCCTTGTCCATGGTCTGATCCATCTCTATGGTCATAATCGCCAGTCCACCCTTTTCCTGGCGGTTTAAGCGGAAATTAGCGATATTTGCCCGGTGGTTGGAAACCAGGGTAGTAACCTGGGCGATGACGCCGGGCTGATCGTGGTGGAGAACAATCAGGGTGGGGTATTGGCCGGAGAAATTTACCTTCATATGGTTAATGCTGGTGATCTGGATATTGCCTCCGCCCACACTGGCTCCCTGGAGAGAAACGGATTTTCCGGAAATGCCGGTCATGGTGATCAAGGCTGTGTTGGGGTGCGCGTCATCGATGGCGCCGGTGGTGATGGTGATGGAAATCCCGGCTTCTCTGGCCAGCTTGGTGCTTTCGCGGATCCGGGTGTCCCATGGGTCAAATCCCAGCAGGCCGCCGATGATGGCCTTATCCGTTCCGTGGCCCAGGTAGGTTTTGGCAAAGGAGCCGTGGAAGAGGATTTCCGCCCTGACCGGCGCCTCCCCTAAGAGAAGACGGGCAGCCTTTCCGATGCGGGCTGCGCCGGCAGTATGGGAGCTGGAGGGTCCGATCATAACTGGCCCGATGATGTCAAATACATTCATGCTTAAACCTCCGAAATGATTAGAAACTGTTTATTTCCGCAGGCGATGAGCCAGGCGCCGTGCCTGCACGGGCATTTGGCGAATGCGGGGTCTTTGATTACCAGTATATCAGATCCGGAATAAAGTACAAGGGAAATCGAATTTATGTTGAAAGCATATCCCCCGCATGCTATAATCGATCTGATATGCGAAACAGAGCAGTACAAAGGATGCAGGAAAATACACGAGAAAATTAGTGAGGTGCCAGAATGGCGACAGGGGATATTTCAAATTTGTTCCAGTTTTTAGGCGGACTGGGAATGTTTCTTTATGGGATGAACATCATGGGAGACGGCATGCAGAAAACAGCCGGAAGCAAGATGAATCAGTTCCTGGGAATGGTTACAAATAAGCGGATCTTGGGAGTGCTTCTGGGAGCTCTGATCACGGCGATTCTCCACAGCAGCGCGGCCACCACGGTCATGGTGGTTGGCTTTGTGAATGCAGGAATTTTGAACCTGACCCAGGCAGTAGGCGTGATTATGGGCGCGAATATCGGAACCACCATCACAGCATGGATGGTATCCTTAAACTCTCTCGGAGATGCCTTTGCCATGCTGCAGCCAGCCTTTTTTGCGCCTCTTCTGGCTGGGCTTGGAGCCTTTATGATGACCTTTTCCAAGAAACAGAAGACCAATATGATCGGTGAGATCCTTGTGGGAGGAGGCCTTCTTTTTATCGGCCTGACCTTCATGTCCGGCGCAGTAGAGCCCTACACCGACGCACCGATTTTTGCGGATATCTTCCGCATTCTGGGAGGCAATCCCATCCTGGGTATCGTGGCAGGCGCATTGATCACAGCCCTTTTGCAGAGCTCCACCGCATCGGTGGGAATTCTCCAGACCCTGGCTATGAATGGAGTGGTGTCTATGAGCGCGGCCATCTACATAACCCTGGGGCAGAATATCGGAACCTGCGTCACCGCTGTGCTTTCCAGTGCCGGAGCGAACCGGACGGCGAAGCGGGCGGCATCGATTCATCTGATGTTTAATACCATCGGCGCCATTCTTTTTGCCATTGGCATGTATGGAATTTCCTTTGTTATGCCGGAGTTTGCCTTCGGGCCCATAAATGCAGTGGAAATTTCTATGTTCCACACAGTTTTTAATGTGACCAATACCATTCTCCTCTACCCGTTTGCCAATCAGCTGGTGAAGCTGTCCGCGCTCTTTGTGAAGGAAAAGGGGAGCGGACAGGAGCTCCTTCAGGCAGAGAACAAGGAGGAGGCGGCAGCCCTGCGCCATCTGGATCAGCGTATCTTCGAGTCGCCCGCCTTTGCCATCGAGGTGGCGGCCACCGAGGTGGTGCACATGGGTCAGATTACCTTAAAAAATCTGCAGCGGGCACTGGATTCCCTGACGGATCCGGAGAAAGCCTCGACCCAGGAGGTATATGAGGTGGAGAAGACCATCGACCGCATGGAAAATATGCTGACGGAGTATTTAATTAAGGTAAATAACCTGTCATTAAACGAGGATCAGAAGCTGGTGGTAAATAACCTGTTTTACAGCATCAGCGATATCGAACGGGTAGGAGACCATGCAGAAAATCTGGCGGAGTCCGCGGAGTACATCAAGGAGCACTCGGTGAATTTCTCCGGCGTGGGGATCGAGGATTTAAAGAGCATCGGATCCTGTGTGGTGAAGTCCTTCTCCCATGCCATTGAGGCCAGAAGAACAGGGAACATGGATGAGGTGCGGAAGGTAAGCCAGTATGAGGACCGGGTGGATAATCTGGAGGAGGAGATGCGGGAGGAGCATATCAACCGTCTTTCCAGCGGATTATGTGATTCTTCCGCCGGCGTGATCTTTTTGGACATCATTAATAATCTGGAGCGTGTTTCGGATCATGCGTATAATTTGGCCGGATATGTGAAGAATGAAATATAATAAAGAAGCAGGGTTCTGGGGTAACGGTGCATTGTGAACAGTAACGGGGCGGACAACTGTGAATAGTGACGAAGTTTATAAAGTTTTTAAAAAGGACTTGCCATTTCCTAGAAAGTTAGGTAGAATATAACAAGGTTGATTTTAATTTAACAAAACTAATTTAACAAAACTTTTAAGCAAGAAACAGGAGGAATTGAATCATGGCAGTAAAAGTAGCAATTAATGGTTTTGGACGTATCGGACGTCTGGCTTTCCGTCAGATGTTTGGGGCAGAGGGTTATGATGTTGTTGCGATCAACGACTTAACCGATCCCAAGATGTTGGCTAACCTGTTAAAGTATGACACCGCTCAGGGCGGATACTGCGGACACATCGGCGAGGGTAAGCATACCGTGGAAGCCGGTGAAGATTCCATTACCGTAGACGGCAAGAAGATCACCATTTACAAGGAGCCCAAGGCTGCTGACCTTCCCTGGGGCGAGTTAGGAGTAGATGTTGTATTAGAGTGTACCGGTTTCTATTGCTCAAAGGATAAAGCTCAGGCTCATATCGACGCAGGCGCAAAGAAGGTTGTTATCTCCGCTCCTGCAGGCAGTGATTTAAAGACCATCGTATTCTCTGTTAACGAGAATACCTTAACTGCAGAGGATACTGTGATCTCCGCAGCTTCCTGTACCACCAACTGCTTAGCTCCTATGGCTAAGGCGTTAAATGACTATGCTCCCATCCAGTCTGGTATCATGAGCACCATCCATGCTTATACCGGCGATCAGATGATCTTAGACGGTCCTCACAGAAAGGGCGACTTAAGAAGAGCAAGAGCAGGCGCTGCAAACATCGTTCCCAACAGCACTGGCGCTGCAAAGGCCATCGGCTTAGTTATTCCGGAATTAAACGGTAAGTTAATCGGCTCCGCACAGCGTGTTCCGGTACCAACCGGCTCCACCACCATCTTAACCGCAGTGGTTAAGGGCGCTGACGTAACCAAGGAAGGCATCAATGCCGCTATGAAGGCAGCTGCCTGCGAGTCCTTTGGATACAATGAGGACCAGATCGTTTCTTCTGACGTTATCGGCATGAAGTACGGCTCTCTCTTCGATGCAACCCAGACCATGGTTTGCAAGCTCGCAGATGATCTGTATGAGGTTCAGGTAGTTTCCTGGTATGATAATGAGAATTCCTACACCAGCCAGATGGTAAGAACCATTAAGTACTTCGCTGAGTTAGGTTAATTTCTGCTTTTCGATAAGGATTTTTATCCGCAAGACTCAATAAGGGTCCGGCTTAAAAGGGCCGGGCCCTTTTACTGTGAAAGGAGATTTTTTATCATGTTAAATAAAAAGACGGTAGATGATTTACAGGTAAAGGGCAAGAGAGTATTAGTGCGCTGCGATTTTAATGTTCCCTTAAAGAACGGCGAGATTACCGATGAGACCCGTATCGTGGCAGCGCTTCCCACCATCAAGAAGCTGATGGGCGACGGCGCTAAGGTGATCCTTTGCTCTCACCTAGGCAAGGTAAAGAATGGCCCCAATGAAGGGGAGTCCTTAGCACCTGTGGCAAAGAGACTTTCCGAGAAGTTAGGCAAGGAAGTAAACTTTGTTTCCGACTACAATGTAACTGGCGAGGCCGCCACCCAGGCAGTGGCTGCCATGGCAGAGGGCGATGTGGTATTACTGCAGAATACCCGCTTCCGCGGCAAGGAGGAGACCAAGAATGGCGAGGAGTTCAGCAAGGAGTTAGCGGATCTGGCGGATGACTATGTATGCGACGCCTTCGGCTCTTCCCACAGAGCCCATGCATCCGTAGAGGGTGTTACCAAGTTTATCACTGCCAAGGGCGGCTCTAATGCAGTTGGCTATCTGATGCAGAAGGAGATCGACTTCTTAGGAAACGCAGTGGAGAATCCGGTTCGTCCCTTCGTGGCCATCTTAGGCGGCGCTAAGGTAGCAGATAAGCTGAATGTAATCTCCAACCTGTTAGAGAAGTGCGATACCCTGATCATCGGCGGCGGCATGGCCTTTACCTTCTTAAAGGCACAGGGCTTAAGCGTAGGTAATTCCTTAGTGGATGACACCAAGCTGGATTACTGCAAGGAAATGATGGAGAAGGCAGAGAAGCTTGGGAAGAAGCTGCTGCTTCCAGTTGACACCACCATTGCAGCTGCATTCCCCAATCCCATCGACGGCCCCATCGAGGTGAAGGTAGTGGATTCTAATGCAATTCCTGCTGATATGGAAGGCCTGGATATCGGATCGAAGACAGCGGAGCTGTACGCAGAGGCAGTGAAGTCTGCCAAGACCGTAGTTTGGAATGGCCCCATGGGCGTATTTGAGAACCCCACCCTGGCAGCAGGAACCATCGCAGTGGCAAAGGCCCTGGCAGAGACCGAGGCAACTACCATCATCGGCGGCGGCGATTCCGCCGCAGCAGTGAATCAGCTGGGCTTCGGCGATAAGATGAGCCATATCTCCACTGGCGGCGGCGCTTCCTTAGAGTTCTTAGAGGGCAAGGATCTTCCCGGCGTAGTGGCGGCAGACGATAAATAATTCATATTGGAGAGGAAAACCATGGCAAGAAAGAAAATTATTGCAGGCAACTGGAAGATGAACATGACTCCTTCCGAGGCAGTTGCATTAGTAGAAACCTTAAAGCCCCTGGTGGTAAATGATCAGGTGGATGTCGTGTTCTGCGTACCGGCCATTGATATCATCCCCGCTATGGAAGCGGCTAAGGGAACCAATATCAACATCGGCGCAGAGAATATGTATTTTGAGGAGAAGGGCGCCTACACCGGCGAGATTTCTCCCAATATGTTAAAGGATGCTGGTGTCCAGTACGTAATTATCGGCCATTCCGAGAGAAGAGAGTACTTTGCAGAGACGGACGAGACGGTAAATAAGAAGGTGTTAAAGGCATTTGAACATGACTTAACCCCCATTATCTGCTGCGGTGAGACCCTGACCCAGAGAGAGCAGGGCATTACCATCGACTGGATCCGCCAGCAGATCAAGATCGCCTTCTTAAATGTTACCGCAGATCAGGCTAAGAAGGCAGTGATCGCCTACGAGCCTATCTGGGCCATCGGAACCGGCAAGGTGGCTACCACAGAGCAGGCGGAAGAGGTTTGTGCTGCCATCCGTGTATGCATCGGTGAGATCTATGATGAAGCTACCGCAGAAGCCATCCGCATCCAGTACGGCGGTTCTGTGTCCGCATCCTCCGCACCGGAGCTGTTTGCCCAGCCGAATATCGACGGCGGCTTGGTAGGCGGCGCTTCCTTAAAGCCAGACTTTGGGAAGATTGTAAACTATAAATAACAAGAGCAGTGATTGTATTGATTTAGCATGACTGTCCCCGCGGTATTGCTTAGAAAGCAGTTCTGTGGGGACAATGTGCGAAAGGAGATGAAAGGAAATGAGCAAGAAACCAGTTGTTTTAATGATTCTGGACGGCTATGGCTTAAATGATAACTGTGAGCATAATGCAGTGTGTGAGGCAAAGACCCCCATTATGGATCAGCTGATGAGTCAGTGCCCCTTTGTGAAGGGGAATGCCAGCGGCATGGCGGTAGGCCTTCCGGAGGGACAGATGGGAAATTCTGAAGTAGGTCACCTAAATATGGGTGCCGGCCGCATCGTATATCAGGAGCTGACGCGCATTACCAAATCGATTCAGGACGGGGACTTTTTCCAGATCCCAGAGTTTTTACAGGCGGTGGAGAACTGTAAGAAGTATGATTCCGCCCTTCATTTATATGGCCTGGTATCGGACGGCGGCGTCCACAGCCATCTGACCCACATCTTCGGCCTGCTGGAGCTGGCTAAGAGGAATGGCCTGGAAAAGGTATTTGTCCACTGCTTCTTAGACGGCCGTGACACTCCGCCAGCTTCAGGCAAGGAATTTGTGGAGGAGCTGGAAGCCAAGATGAAGGAGATAGGCGTGGGCAAGGTGGCCTCAGTTATGGGGCGTTACTATGCCATGGATCGGGATAAGAACTGGGATCGGGTGAAGCTGGCTTATGACGCATTGACAAAAGGCCAGGGAAAGACGGCTGCCAGCGGTCCTGCAGGGATCCAGGCCTCCTACGATGAGGAGAAATATGACGAGTTTGTAATGCCTACTGTTGTGCTGGAGGATGGGAAGCCCATCGGCCTGATTAAAGAGCACGACTCCATTATCTTCTATAATTTCCGCCCGGATCGCGCCCGGGAGATCACCCGCGCCTTCTGCGATGAGGACTTTGCTGGATTCCCCCGGGAGAAGAGGATGGATTTAGTCTATGTGTGCTTCACAGACTATGATGAGACCATCGAAAATAAGCTGGTTGCCTTCCACAAGGAAACCATTACCAATACCTTCGGTGAATTCCTGGCTGCCCATAAAAAGACTCAGGCCAGAATCGCAGAGACTGAAAAGTATGCCCATGTTACCTTCTTCTTCAACGGCGGCGTGGAGGAGCCCAATGAAGGGGAGAAGCGGATCCTGGTGCCGTCTCCCAAGGAGGTTGCCACCTACGACTTAAAGCCGGAGATGAGCGCTCCCGGTGTATGCGAGAAGCTGGTAGAAGCCATTAAATCGGATGCATACGATGTGATTATCATTAATTTTGCCAATCCGGACATGGTTGGCCACACCGGCGTGGAACAAGCTGCCATCAAGGCCATCGAGACCGTGGATGCATGTGTGGGAAAGGCAGTGGATGCTATCAAGGAGGTGGACGGTGTGATGTTTATCTGCGCGGATCACGGCAACGCAGAGCAGCTGGTGGACTATACCACCGGAGAGCCCTGGACCGCACACACCACCAATCCGGTTCCCTTTATCCTGGTGAATGCAGATCCTGCTTATAAGCTTCGGGAGGGTGGATGCCTGGCGGATATCATCCCCACCTTAATCGAGCTGATGGGCATGGAGCAGCCAAAGGAGATGACAGGAAAGAGCCTTTTGGTGAAATAAAGAAAACGTGGCCAGCCGATTTTCCGGCTGGCTGCAAATGATCAGGGAAAGGAGAAGGATTATGATACTAACACCAGATGACAGAATGAAACGCAAGATGTCGAAAAATGGAAGTGTGCTGCAGTATATGTATAGCGTATCAGGCGCCGGGAAAGGGCTGAGCGCTATGGGAGGCATGCTGATTTTCATCGGCGCCTTGATGGCGGCAGCGCTTTTTGGGGTGCTGGGAGCGGAAAGCGCCATTAAGATAGCCGCGGCTCTCATAATTCCTGGGATTCTCCTGATCCTTCTGGGTGTGAACATGCAGAAGAAAAAAGAGAAGGGCTGGCTGGCAGCTTATGCAAAGAAAAGCGGCCTTTCAGAGCAGGAAATCCTCAAGGCAGACCAGGAATTCAGACAATCAGGCGTTGTGCTCTTCGCCCCGGATAAGGGGACGGATACCAACAGCCTGAAAAAGCTGGGATTCGTCACAGCCAATTATATCCGGTTCCCGGGATCCGCCCCCTATCTGCAGCGCCTTACAGATATGGTGGCCTGCTTTTACACCAAAAAGTACCTGTGCGATGACGGGGGCTACGATCGGGCGCTGGTGGCCTACACCACAGACGGAGAGAATGTTTTCCTCTATAGAAATCCGCCGGAGAAGGCCAGCCTGGAGATCGTACAGCTGATCGAGACCCGCAATCCAATGGTGATTACGGATCATCATTTTACATATGAAGGAAAAGAATATGACGGAGTCCGTGGCTGCGATGAGGTAATCGCTCTCCACAAGCGGATCCGGGCAGAGGGTTAGGAGGAAGCAAGGATGGAACAGGTGCGAATCAAAGAGCTAAAATGCCCTGCCTGCGGCGGAAAGCTGGCGCTGGATCCCCAGAATCCCAATATTGAAATCTGCCAGCAGTGCCAGGAAAAATATACCATTCAGTGGAACCGTTTGGCAGAAACCGGACAGGAGGAGGCCTCGCTGAAGCCTCTTCCCAGAAAGATCGCCTATGAGCCGGTGCCGGAGGTTAAGAAAAAGAAGTCCGGATGGGAGCCCTATGGATGGAAGCGTGGAGTGGCCCTGGTGATTGCCTTTTTCGTAATTATGGGGATTATGTACGGGCCGAAGGTGTACCGGCGTTATCAGATGGATCATGGGGGCGTTGTGGTGGAGCAGGAGGCAGATGAATAAAAGCCCTATTTGGCTATAATGATAGAATGATTCGTAAAATGCTGCTGCAAAAGAAGAAGGAGGAAAGTGATATGTATGTAGAGAATAAGAATATTGTCCCAGAGACAGTGGGAGAGGGCACGGTGAGAAGGATACTGGCCTATTCTCCCAAGCTGATGGCCGTGGAGCTGACACTTGATAAAGGAGCAGTAGGGGCAAAGCACAGCCATCCTCACGAGCAGATCGGATATGTGATCTCCGGTTCTGTGACGTATCAGGAGGAGGGCCAGGAGGATAAGGTCCTGACAGCCGGAGATGCTTATTATGTAGCGCCTAACGTGGTTCACGGGGCAATCGCTTTAGAAGAGACGAAGCTTTTAGACATTTTCACGCCCATGCGGGAAGACTTTGTGAAGGATAAATAATAGAAAAGGGCCGGTTTGCAGATGATGACAATGCATGCCGGCCCTTTTGACTGTTATATGCTTTTTCCTACTGCTTTTCTGTGTGGGGAAGCCTCTGGCGCAGGAACCTGCTTTTTAACGCCTGAAAATTCAGGGGAATGAGCGGGTAAATATAGCTTTTTCCAGCGATGGTGCGGTTGCACACGATGGCAAGGATGGAGAGGATGAGACCTGCCCAAAAGCCATACCAGTTAAACAGAGCAGTGAGAACCAAAAGGATCAGACGCATGAACTTGAGGGCATAGCCCAGCTCAAAGCTGGCCTGAGAGTAATTAGCCACAGTCACAAAGGCCATATAAAGCATGGTTTCACTGTTGAACCAGCCGGATTTTACCGAATATTCCCCCAGGACAATACCAGCAATCACACTTAGGGGCGTAGTCAGCATGCTTGGGGTATTAATAGCGGCCAGCCGCAGGCCGTCGATGGCAAATTCCAGAATTAAAAGCTGATAGAAAACAGGAACATGAGGCGGATCCGACAGACGGATGAAATCCAGCCAGGAAGGGATGGATTCCGGATTCTGGAGAAGGACCAGCCACAGCGGGGTCAGGATGAGGGTCAGGATGGAGATACTCATCCGGGAGAGCCGTAAATACGTGCCTGTGATAGGGGGAAAGTAGTAGTCGTCTGCCTCCTCGATGATGTCAAAAACAGAGGAGGGCAGGATCATGGCAGCAGGAGAATTATCCACCAAAATAATAATATTTCCTTCCAAAAGAGAGGCTGCGGCAGTATCCGGCCGCTCGGAAAACTTGAACTTTGGGAATGGATTGTACCATTTGTGGGGATAGATACACTCTGCCAGGCTTTCCTGATTCATGGTCAGCGCGTCCACGTGAAGCTTTCGGATCCGTTCCTTGATCAGGCCAAGAAGCCTTTGATCCACCCGTCCTTCCATATAGCAGATCGCGATATCGGTGTGAGAGCTTTCTCCCGCATTCATGATCTCCATCATCAGCTTGGGATCCCGAATCCGCCGTCGGATCAGGGCAGTGTTAAAAATCAGTGTTTCCACAAAGCCGTCCCGGGAACCGCGCATAACCTTATCCTTTTCCGGTTCGCTTACGCCTCTGGCGGGGTAGGTCCTGCAGTCGATGGTAAGGCATTTGTCATAGCCATCCAGAAATAAACAGGTGATACCGGTGAGAAGCTGGGTGATCAGAGCGGACTCCTCCTCCACCAGGCCGATCTCACCGTAAGGGATGTACTTTTTGGAAAAGCCGTGGGCGTCTGCAGGCATGTCCTCTGCCTTGATAGACTGGAAAACCTGGAGGATTTTCAGCAAAACCTCATCCTTTGTCAGGCCGTCCACGAAGAAAAGGCAGCCTTGGCGGCCGCCGATCTCCACCACCCGGTAAACTACGTCGAAGCACCGATCCACCTGGAGTGTCTCTTTCAAGTGCTGGATATTAGTTAGTAAATCAGTTGAAAAGCTCATGGGATTCCTCCTATTTTTGTAAGCAGTAACACTACAGCTAGTATCTCCCTTTGACGGAAATCTATACCTGGCGAGATAGAAGTAAATCCCTTTTGTAAAAATTAGTTTGGGCTAATTATATAAAAAAATATTGAAAATGTTGACTTTTATGTAAAAAAGTGCTATATTATATTCCGTAAGAGATACAACGGGGTACCTTACATCAAAAACTAATAGTGTGACGGTTTTTGGACGTGACCAGAGGGCTGCTTTCTGTGGGGGAAAAGCAGCCCTCATTTTTTGACCATTCTCTAAGTAGCTAATTCCCGGATAACCTCCCCGGCGATGAGCAGGCCGGCTACCGGGGGAACGAAGGAGATGCTTCCCGGGGTGGAAGGCTTCTCAGGTCTCTCAGCATCCGGGGAAGGGGTGAGAGGTGTTTCCCTGGAATATAAAACCTTTAGAGAGGCGATGCCTCTTTTTTTTAACTCCCGCCGCATAACCCGGCAGAGGGGACATACGCTGGTCTTTGTAATATCCGTGATTTCAAATTGCTCCGGGTGGAGCTTATTGCCTGTCCCCATAGAAGCGATGAGAGGGATGCCGGCTTGGGCAGCATACACAGCCAGAGAAAGCTTTGCTGCCACAGTGTCGATGGCGTCGATGATATAATCTGGCCGGCGGCCGGCAGTGGAGAGGATCTCTTCCATAAGAGAACTGGTATTTTCCGGCAGCAGAAAGGACTCCCAGGTGTAAACCTGACAGGAGGGATTGATGTCCTGTATGATGGTTTTCATTACCTGGGTTTTCCTCTGGCCGATGGTACTGTGAAATGCCACAGACTGGCGGTTAATATTAGTGATGGAAACCAGATCGTGATCAATAATACTTAAGGCACCCACACCGCTTCTGGCCAGCGCGTCAATGCAGTGGGAGCCCACCCCGCCTGCACCGAACACTACTATATGGCTGCGCTTTAGCTTTTGGAGCCCCTCAGGGCCGATCAGCATTTCTGTTCTGGAAAATTCGTGTGTCATTGCGTCTCCTTTTGCTTATTTACCTGGATGCCTGCCTTCTATTGTAGCGAATTTCATAAAATTTGTAAAGCTGCCATTCTTTTCTTTTCATTCGATGTATGATATGATAAGTGCGTGTAATAATGAAGAACGTTTTAGCAAAGGAACGCGGAGACATAATAGAAAAAGATGATAAAGGAGCAGGAGTATGAGGGACGGATTTATCCGGGTTGCAGCGGCAACCCCAAAGATTAAAGTGGCAGATCCGGCATATAACCGGGAGCAGATCCTAAAGCTGATGCGCCAGGGGGCAGAGCAGCAGGTGAAAATTATGGTATTCCCTGAGCTTTGCCTTACCGGATATACCTGTGAGGATTTGTTTTTGCAGCTTCCTCTGATTCGGAAGGCCAGGGAGGAGCTTGGAAAGCTTGTGGATGCTTCCGGGGACCTGGATATGCTTGTATTTGTAGGACTGCCCTGGGAACGGAATGGGAAGCTTTATAATGCGGCGGCGGCCATCTGCCACGGCGCTTTGCTGGGCCTGATTCCGAAAAAGCATTTGCCGAATTATTCAGAGTTTTATGAGCAGCGGATATTCCATCCGGGGAATGATGATGTGGTTTCGGTGTGGGATGAATACCAGGAGGAGTGGATCCCCATGGGAAGCCGCCTGGTCTTCCGCTGTGAGAATGTGCCGGGCTTAATAGTGGGGGCGGAGATCTGTGAGGATGTGTGGGTTCCCTGCCCTCCAAGCATCGGCCACGCCATGGCCGGAGCTACGGTAATCGTAAACTGCTCCGCCAGCGATGAGACCACAGGGAAGGATGCGTACCGCCGTGACCTGATCTGCGGCCAGTCGGCCAGGCTGGTGTGCGGCTATATTTACGCAAATGCCGGGGAAGGGGAGTCCACCCAGGATCTTGTCTTCGGGGGACAGAATATTATCGCGGAAAATGGGACCTGTCTTGCAGAATCAACACGTTTTGTCAATGAGATGGTGATCGCGGATATGGATCTGGAGCGGTTAAGCAGCGAGCGGAGGAGGATGAATACCTTCCCTTCTTACAGCCAGGCTGCCATGGGAGGATTTTTCCCAGGACAGAAGGAGGAGGATTATCTTGCCAGAGGGTATACGGAGATGACCTTTTCCCTGGAGGAGGAAGAGGAGGATGATGAGCTTTTGCGGTTCATCCAGAAGGCTCCCTTTGTGCCCCATGAAGAGGGACAGAGGAAAAAGCGCTGTGAGGAAATCCTGTCTATCCAGGCTATGGGCCTGAAGAAACGGCTGGAGCATACTGGATGCAGGCACGGAGTGGTGGGGCTTTCCGGAGGCCTGGATTCTACACTGGCCCTTCTGGTGACGGTCCGGGCCTTCGACCAGCTGGGGCTTCCCAGAAATCAGATTCACTGTATCACCATGCCCTGCTTCGGGACCACTGACCGCACCTATCAGAATGCCTGCAAGATGGCAGAGCAGGTGGGAGCAAGACTTCAAGAGATCGTGATTAAGGAGGCAGTCAGCCTGCATTTTAGGGATATCGGGCAGGATGAAGGCCTGCATGATGTAACTTATGAGAACAGCCAGGCCAGAGAGCGGACCCAGGTGCTGATGGATGTGGCGAATCAGCTTGGGGGCATGGTGATCGGCACAGGAGATATGTCTGAGCTGGCCCTGGGCTGGGCTACCTATAATGGGGACCACATGTCTATGTACGGGGTGAATGCCGGCGTTCCAAAGACGCTGGTGCGGCATCTGGTGCGGTACTATGCGGATACCTGTGGGGAGGCGGAGCTGGCCGCTGTGCTCATGGATGTGCTGGATACCCCGGTGAGTCCGGAATTGCTTCCTCCTGAAGGGGGAAGGATCGCCCAGAAGACAGAGGACTTAGTGGGGCCTTATGAGCTTCATGACTTTTTCTTATACTATGTAATGCGCTTCGGCTATATGCCGTCTAAGATATACCGCATGGCAGTCCGTGCCTTTGATGGGGAATATGACAGGGAGACAATTAAAAAATGGCTGGGCGTTTTCTACCGCCGCTTCTTTACCCAGCAGTTTAAGCGCTCCTGCCTGCCGGACGGGCCCAAGGTAGGCTCTGTTTCCTTATCTCCAAGAGGAGACTTAAGAATGCCCAGTGATGCATGTATGAGGATCTGGCTCGAAGATTTGGAGCAGCTTTAAGAGGGAGAGTATGATTAACAGTACGACAAACAGCAAAGTCCGTCAGGTGGCAAACCTGACGAAGAAGGCAAGGGCCAGACGGGAAGAGGATTTATATGTGGCTGAGGGCCTCAGGATATGCAGCGAGCTTAACCCGGAAGAGACGAAGATCCTTTATGTTACAGAGGGATTCCTGGAGGAGAAGGGACACCGGGAATTGCTAGAGGGATTCCAGTGGGAAATCGTATCTGAGCCAGTGATGAAGGTGATGGCAGACACCCAGACGCCTCAGGGAATTCTGGCGCTGGTGCGCCAAAAGCATTACACCCTTGAGGATATTCTCCAGGCCTCTGAAAAGCCCCAGCTCCTTATTCTGGAAACGATTCAGGACCCGGGAAATCTGGGAACCATGATCCGGGCGGGGGAAGGCGCCGGGATTACCGGCATTCTTATGGACAGGACAACAGCAGATATTTATAATCCCAAGGTGATCCGCTCCACGATGGGTTCGTTGGCCCGCGTCCCTTTCCTCTATGTAGAGAATCTGCAGGAGGCCTGCAGCGCAGTGAAGGAAAGAGGCGTCCGCCTTTTCGCCGCTCATTTGGACGGAAGCAGCAGCTACGATGAGGAGGATTTCACTGTTCCCTGCGCCTTTCTCATCGGAAATGAGGCCAATGGCCTGAGCGGGCCGATATCCGCCTTGGCAGACGCCTATATCCGGATTCCCATGGCCGGCCAGGTGGAGTCTTTAAATGCGGCGATCGCCGCCTCCGTCCTTATGTTTGAGGCGGCCCGGCAGCGCAGAAATGTCATGAAATTGTAAGTTGAGTTTCCCGTCGAAATATGTTATACTTCTATGGAAGAAGTTGTAAATGCTTTTTAGCACTTCCAAAAAGAGGAGGATACAATATGGGAATAGTAGGATGGCTTCTTGCCTTCATTGTCTTTCTGATTATTGAAGGGGCCAGCATGGCATTGACTACCATATGGTTTGCCGGAGGTTCCCTGGTGGGCCTTGCCTTATGTATTCTGGGTGCAGGGGTGAAGGTACAGCTTGCAGCTTTTGTGGCAGTATCGTTCCTGCTGCTATTTCTTACCAGGCCGATGGCGCTACAGTATGTGAACCGCCGCATTAAGAAGACGAATGTGGAGGAGCTGGCCGGAAAGCAGGCAAAGATTACAGAGGATGTGGATAATGAAGCCGGAACCGGTGCCGCTATATTAAATGGCCAGCCCTGGACTGCCCGGTCTGCAAAGGCTGGACAGAGGATTCCCGCGGGCACCCTGGTGAGAGTATCATCAGTAAAGGGCGTTAAGCTTATGGTAGAGCTTTTAGAGGATTAAGACAGCAAATATGAGTTGACTGGAAAGGCAGGTATAGGTATGGATGGAATGGTAAGCTTTATCACTGGTTTTATGGCGATAATTTTTGTTTTGGTTGTTTTGCTCATTGTATTATCTTCTTGTATTAAGATTGTTCCTCAGGCACAGGCCCTGGTTGTGGAGCGTCTGGGAGCCTATCTGGATACCTGGTCTGTAGGGGTTCATTTCCGGATGCCCTTTGTGGATCGGGTGGCAAAAAAGGTAAACCTAAAGGAACAGGTGGCAGATTTCCCGCCCCAGCCGGTGATTACCAAGGATAATGTAACCATGCGGATAGACACCGTGGTATTTTTCCAGATTACGGATCCGAAGCTTTTTGCCTATGGGGTTGAGAATCCCATTATGGCCATTGAGAATCTGACCGCAACCACCCTGCGTAATATTATCGGTGAGATGGAGTTAGATCAGACCTTAACCTCAAGAGAGACCATTAACGCTAAGATGCGGGCGTCCCTTGATGTGGCCACCGATCCCTGGGGAATTAAGGTAAACCGTGTGGAGCTTAAGAATATCATCCCACCGGCCGCGATTCAGGACGCTATGGAGAAGCAGATGAAGGCGGAGCGTGAGCGCCGTGAGGCTATCTTAAAGGCAGAGGGTGAAAAGAAGTCCACCATCCTGGTAGCAGAGGGAAAGAAGGAGTCTGCGATTCTGGATGCAGAGGCGGAGAAGCAGGCGGCTATCCTGCGGGCAGAGGCTGAGAAGGAAAAGAAGATCAAGGAAGCGGAAGGCCAGGCGGAAGCGATTTTAAAGGTACAGAAGGCCCAGGCAGACGGTATCCGCTTTATCAAGGAAGCGGGAGCGGATCAGGCGGTAATCCAGCTAAAGAGCCTGGAGGCATTTGCCGCGGCCGCGGATGGCAGGGCCACCAAGATTATCATCCCTTCAGAGATTCAGGGGGTTGCAGGGCTGGCAAAGTCCTTGATAGAAGTAGCTTCAGAGAATAAAACTGGCGCCAGCCGGTAAAAATAAAAGCAGTTTCAGGATGTGAGAATCGTTAGGAAGGCTGTCGCAGATACCATGAAAGGGTATCTGGGCGGCTTTCCTTTTCTAGCAGATGGAGGTGCGGATGGAGCTTAAGCTGGATCGGACAAAAGAGTATGGTATCGTTCTCGAGGGCGGGGGAGCCAGAGGCTCCTACCAGGTGGGAGCGTGGAAAGCTCTGCGGGAGGCCGGGATACCCATTCGAGGGATCGCGGGAACCAGCGTGGGGGCATTAAACGGTGCTTTGATGTGTATGGATGATCTGGAGCGGGCAGAATACATCTGGGATCATATCTGCTATTCCCAGGTAATGGACGTGGATGATGAGATGATGGAAGGGGTGCGAAAAAGGGATTTAAAAGCTGTGGGCATCTCCGGACTTCTGGGAGAGGCGAAACGGATCTTAAAGGACAGAGGCCTGGACGTCACCCCTTTAAGGAATCTGATTCATGAGGTGGTGGATGAGGAGAAAATCCGAAGCTCCTCCAGAGAGCTTTATGTTTCCACCATTTCCCTTACAGACCGGCAGCCTCTGGTGGTAGATATGAAGGAGACGGCCCCGGGTGAGATGGGGGATATGCTCCTTGCCAGTGCGTATTTTCCGGCTTTTAAACTGGAAAAGCTGGGAGGAAAGCTTTACACGGACGGGGGCAGTGCGAATAACGTGCCAGTGGATGTGCTGGCAGACAGAGGATATGAGAATATTATCATTATCCGGATCTATGGGCTGGGTCTGGATACAGAGCGTTTTTTCACGGTTCCGGACGGGGTGGAGCTTTATCATATCGCACCACGCCAGAATCTGGGAGGGATCCTGGAATTTGACGCGAAGAAGGCCAGAAAGAACCGGAAGCTGGGTTATCTGGACGGGCAGAGACTGCTCTACGGCCTGGCTGGAAAACGGTATTATATTTATGCGCCGGAGGGAGAGATCTACTATTTCGAGAAAATGATGTCAGAGCTCCCCCGATTCCTTCCTTATCTGGAGCCGGAGCTTCTGGAGAAGGATGAGGGGCGGCGGGGCCGATACCGCCTGTATACAGAGGAGATTTTCCCGGCGATTGCCCGGAAGGAAAAGCTGAGGGAGGACTGGGATTACCGGGATTTATATCTGCTTCTTTTAGAGAAGCTGGCAGGAAAGCTTCGGATTTCCCGATTCCAGGTGTATACAGTGGAAGAGCTGGGGCAGAAGATCTACAAGAAACTTGACAGGAGCCTTCAGATATAGTAAGTTGGTAAGGATTTTAAGGATTTGCGGGAAGGGCCTGTGTAAAGATATGAGGAGGAGAAACGTATGAACTTAAAGGGAAGGAATTTTTTGACGCTGAAGGATTTTACTCCGGAGGAGATCATTTATCTGCTGGATTTGGCGGCGGATTTTAAAGAGAAGAAGAAAAAGGGAATACCAGTGGATATCCATAAGGGTAAGAATGTGGCGCTGATTTTCGAAAAGACCAGTACCAGGACCAGATGTGCCTTCGAAGTCGCCGCCCATGATCTGGGGATGGGAACCACCTATCTGGATCCAAGCGGTTCCCAGATCGGAAAGAAAGAGAGCATTGCAGATACAGCCAGAGTGCTGGGGCGGATGTATGAGGGAATCGAGTACCGGGGTTATGGCCAGGAGATAGTGGAGGAGCTGGCGAAATACGCCGGGGTTCCTGTATGGAACGGCCTTACTAATGAGTACCACCCCACCCAGATGCTGGCGGATATGCTTACCATCCGGGAACAGCTGGGAAGGCTTAAAGGGGTAAAGCTGACCTATATGGGAGATGCCCGTTATAATATGGGAAACTCCCTGATGATCGCCTGCTCGAAGCTGGGGATGCATTTTACTGCATGTGCTCCAAGGAAGTATTTTCCAAGTGAGGAGCTGGTGAGCCAGTGCCGGGAATATGCAAAGGCTTCCCAGGGCAGCATCACATTAACAGAGGATGTGGCTGCGGGGACCAGAGGAGCAGATGTGATTTACACCGATGTCTGGGTATCTATGGGCGAGCCGGATGAGGTCTGGGAGGAGCGAATCCGTGAGCTGTCTCCCTACAAGGTGACGTCTCAGGTGATGGAGAACGGGGGAAAGGATGCCATCTTCCTTCATTGCCTTCCTGCCTTCCATGATTTGAAAACAAAAATCGGAAAGGAGATGGGAGAACGTTTCCAGATCCAGGATATGGAAGTAACCGATGAGGTTTTTGAATCCTTACAGTCGAAGGTATTTGATGAGGCGGAAAACCGGATGCACACCATAAAGGCAGTGATGGCAGCTACATTAGGAGAATAGACCATGTATGAGCAGGGAATCAAGGGGCATAGCAGCCGAAGCAGCAGGAGTATGGACTTTTTTTTAAATCTGGTTCATATAATAGTAGGAATTATGATTGTTATCCTGGCGGTGCTTTCATTTTTGAATGCTGAGAATAACCTGGTGTTATTTCCGGTGATTTTTATTCTGGCTGCTGTCCTGAATTTAGTGAACGGATGGGTGAAGATCCGAAGAAGCGGACGGGATAAGAAAAAGCTGCTGGCGGGAGCCGGACTTTTACTATTTGGCAGTGCACTGGTGCTGTTAGCAGTGGTCAGCGCTTTCAGTATCTGGAGATAGATGATGAAGACAAAGATTTTAACTGTACTTAAGGAGTCGGAGGGATTTGTGTCCGGGCAGGATTTATGCAGTGTGCTTGGAGTTTCCAGGACTGCGGTCTGGAAGGTGATCAAGCAGCTGGAGGAGGAGGGTTATAAGATCGAGGCTGTGCGGAATAAGGGCTACCGCTTAGTGGAGGTAGCCGACGTGATGACAAAGGCGGAGATCGGCAGCCGGATCCATACCAAATGGATGGGAAAAAACCTGCTCTATCTGCCAGTGACGGATTCCACGAATATCCAGGCGAAAAAGCAGGGAGAGGGAGGAGCGCCCCATGGCACACTGGTGGTGGCGGACTGTCAGAATGCAGGGAAGGGCCGCCGGGGCCGGAGCTGGTCCTCCCCCTCCGGGACAAGCATATATATGAGCTTTCTGCTCCGGCCACAGATACCTCCTCGGTGCGCCTCAATGATCACACTGATCGCAGGGATGGCCTCATGCCAGGCAGTGCGGGAGGCAACCGGCCTGAAGGCCCAGATTAAATGGCCCAATGACCTGGTAGTAAGGGGGAAAAAGATCTGCGGGATCCTCACAGAGATGAGCGCGGAGATGGAGCAGATACACTATATTGTTACAGGAATCGGCATTAATGTGAATCAGCAGGAGTTTCCTGAGGAAATCCGCACAAAGGCCACCTCCTTAAAGCTGGAGACAGGGAGGGATTTAAGCCGAAGTGAGATCATCGCCGGCACCATGGAGTGGTTTGAGAAATACTTTGAGATATTTTTGGAGACTGAGGATCTGTCCCGGTTGAGGAAAGAGTATGAGGGGCTTCTGGCGAATATGAACCAGGAGGTTCTGGTTCTGGATCCCAAGGGCGAGTATAAAGGAATCTGCCGGGGAATCCAGGAGGATGGAGAGCTCCTTGTGGAGCAGAGGGATGGAAGGATCGGCAGGGTGATGTCCGGCGAGGTATCGGTGAGAGGAATTTATGGATATGTGTGAATCACCTATAAAAAAGCTTTACCGCTCTCTGCCGGTTTTGGAACGGGAGGGGGAGAAATTATCTCCAAGGGATCGTCTGAGTGCTATATCCGGCCCGCTCCTGGCCTGGTATGAGGGCCATGCAAGGAAGCTCCCCTGGAGAGAAAACAGAGATCCCTATTCGATTTGGATTTCTGAGATTATGCTCCAGCAGACCAGGGTGGAGGCGGTAAAGCCGTATTTCGCCCGGTTTATGAAGGCGCTGCCGGATATCTCAGCCCTGGCCCAGGTGGAGGAGGAGGTATTGCTGAAGCTGTGGGAGGGGCTGGGATATTACAGCCGGGCAAGAAATTTAAAAAAGGCGGCATGCCTTGTAATGGAAGAATATGGCGGAACTATGCCAAAGACATATGATGGACTTTTAAAGCTTCCCGGGATTGGCAGCTATACGGCCGGAGCAGTGGCCTCCATCGCTTATAATATCCCCGTACCAGCAGTGGACGGGAATGTAATGCGGGTGATTTCCAGGCTTTTGGGCAGCTATGAGGATATTACCAAGGGATCCACCAAGAAAAAGCTGGAAGGCCTGCTGGCTGATACTATGGATTCGAAGCATCCGGGACTCTTTAACCAGGCGCTCTTTGAGACCGGGGCACTGGTCTGCATCCCGGCAGGAGAGCCCAAATGCGGGGAATGTCCCCTGGCTTCACTCTGCATTGCCAGGCAAAAGGGACTTTGGCAGGATCTTCCGGTAAAGCCGACGAAAAAGCCCAGGAAAATCGAAGAAAAGACTGTGCTTGTGATCAGTACCCAGGAGAAGGGGGAGTGGAGAGTTGCTTTGAGAAAGCGTCCGTCTCAGGGACTTTTGGCCTCCCTGTATGAATTCCCCAATATAGAAGGGAAGGCCTCCATTACCTCCTTTGCCCAGGCCTCCTCTGTCGCCGGCGTCGCAGAGGATAAGATCCGCCAGGTTCAGTGCTTAGGGGAGTCAAAGCATATCTTTTCCCATGTAGAGTGGCATATGGTGGGATATTGGATCCAGATGGAGGGAAGCCTTCCGGAAACCTTTGTTTCTGCAGATATTCGTGAATTAGAAGGAAAATATCCCCTTCCTAACGCATTTCTTGCGTATAGGAAAGCCTTTTTTATGACAAAATAAAGAGAGAGGCGATAATTTTATGAAAACAATGCTCTTTATCATTAACCCTCGGGCAGGACGGGAGCAGATACGAAGCAAGCTTTTGGAAATCCTGGATTTATTTTCCGCTGCAGGCTTTCAGGTACAGGTGCATATTACCCAGGAACCAAAGGACGCCACCAGGGTGGTCCGGGAGTATGGGAAGGATATGAATCTGGTGGTGTGCAGCGGCGGGGACGGAACCTTGAATGAGGTGATCAGCGGACTGGCGGAGATAGAGAAACCGCCGCTTCTGGGCTATATTCCCGCAGGCTCCACCAATGATTATGCTTCCAGCCTTCAGATTCCAAAATCCATGATGGAGGCGGCCCAGAATATATTATCCGGACAGCCCTATCCCATCGATATCGGAAGCTTCTGCGGGGAGCAGTACTTCATCTATATCGCGGCATTTGGGGCATTTACTGAGGTTTCCTATCAGACACCCCAGGATAAAAAGAACCTTTTAGGCCATCAGGCTTATGTGCTGGAAGGAGTAAAAAGCCTGGCAGCCTTAAAGACCTACCCCATGAGAGTTCAGTGGGAGGATGAGGTGCTGGAGGAGGAATTTGTTTTCGGCATGGTGACGAATACCATCAGTGTGGGGGGCTTTAAGGGGCTGGTAACCCAGTCTGTGGCGTTAAATGACGGGGAGTTTGAGGTGCTTTTGATACGGAAGCCAAGGACGCCTAAGGACTTAAGCAACATTATCTCCTATATGTTTTTAAAGGAAGAGCCCAATGACTACGTGTATAAGTTTAAGACCAGGGAATTAAGGATGAGCTCTCAGGCGCCAGTGGACTGGGTGCTGGACGGAGAATTCGGAGGCAGCCACAGTGAGGTGGTCATCCGTAATCTCCAGGGGAGAATGGAAATCCTCCGGACCGGACAGGACTCCTGATATTCCAAATTTATATCAAATTCCACGCTGTCTGAACTGTTACTATAAAGGTAAAAAGATGGGGAAAAGATAGGAGAAATATGTTGAAAAATACCTCATCTTCGTATATAATGAAAAGTTGAGTAGGTTTTTAACTGACTTCTTAACGAAAGGACGTTATCAAGTGGAAAAAGACAATTTTTTAGAGAAGCTGGGCAAACTCGTCGAGTTCGCCAAGACCAGGCATAATGCCCTGGATGCAACAGAAATCAATGATTTCTTTGCAGGCGACAGCTTGACTCCTGAGCAGATGGATCAGATTTATAGCTACCTGGAGAACCGCGGCATTGACGTGGTCCCGGTATTTGATGAGAATGCATTATCTGATGACGCTCTGCTTATGGACGATTCCGATGACAGCTTCATGAAAGATGCAGAGGATGAAGAACTGGATATTGACCTGGATGCAGTGGACCTTTTAGAAGGAATCGGAACAGAGGATCCGGTCCGCATGTATTTAAAGGAGATTGGAACGGTTCCCCTTCTCAGTGCAGATGAAGAGCTGAGGCTTGCCAGAAGAAAAGCAGAAGGCGACGAGTATGCCAAAGAACGTCTGATTGAAGCCAACCTTCGATTGGTTGTCAGCATTGCCAAGCGCTACACAGGGAGAGGAATGAGCTTTCTTGACCTGGTGCAGGAAGGGAATCTGGGACTGATCAAAGGCGTAGAGAAATTTGATTATACAAAAGGGTACAAGCTTAGTACATATGCTACTTGGTGGATTCGACAGTCAGTGACAAGGGCGCTGGCTGATCAGGCAAGAACAATCCGTGTGCCGGTGCATATGGTTGAGACCATAAACAAGATGTCTAAGATGCAGCGGAAGCTGACCCTTGAGCTGGGATATGAGCCGTCGGTGGTGGAGCTGGCTGACGCCCTGGAGATGTCGGAGGACAAGGTGATGGAGATCATGCAGATCGCCAGGGAGCCTGCATCACTGGAAACCCCTATCGGTGAGGAGGATGACTCAAATCTGGGCGACTTTGTGGCAGACAGCAATGTAGTAACCCCCGAGGGGAATGTGGAGTCCGTCATGCTGCGGGAGCACATCGATGCCCTCCTGGGAGACTTAAAGGAGCGGGAACGCCAGGTGATAGTGCTCCGGTTTGGCCTGGAGGATGGCCACCCCAGGACCTTAGAGGAAGTAGGTAAGGAGTTTAATGTCACCAGGGAACGAATCCGCCAGATCGAGGCCAAAGCCCTGAGAAAGCTGCGGAATCCGGTGCGCAGCAAGCGAATCAGGGATTTTCTCTGATGATACCGGCACTTCTAGTGTACCGCGCCGTTCACCAGGTATATTTTAATATTTCCAGTGCTGCCTTTCGGCATGAGTGAACGGTCAAGGGATAAGGGAAAGAAGACGATGAACCGACGAAATTATCAGAAGGAACTGGAGCAAATCATTCATATCTGTCAGAAGGAGGAGAAGACGCCCCGTCTTCTCCTTCACAGTTGCTGCGCTCCCTGCAGCAGTTATGTGCTGGAGTATCTTTCCAGCTATTTTTCCATCACTGTATTTTACTATAATCCCAACATCTATCCGCCAGAGGAGATCACAAAGCGGGCTGCGGAGCAAAAGCGCCTCATCAGCCAGCTGCCTGCAGTCCACCCCATCACCTATCTGGAGGGGAGCTACGATCCCCAGAGCTACTATCAGGCCATCAAAGGCCATGAGCAGGACAGAGAAGGAGGAGAACGGTGCTTTCTGTGCTACCATCTCCGCCTGAAGGAAGCGGCAAAGCTGGCAAGGTCAGAAGGATACGACTATTTTACCACCACACTGTCCATCAGCCCTCTGAAAAATGCAGATAAACTGAACGAGATTGGGGAGGAGCTGGCAAAGGAATATGGGGTAGCTTACTTAAGCTCTGACTTTAAAAAGAAAAATGGATATCAAAGGTCGATTGAGCTGTCCCGGGAACATGAGTTGTATCGACAGGATTATTGCGGGTGCGTGTTTTCTCAGAGGAAGAAATGAAAGTTGCTATTTACTTTAGTCTCTGTGATCGCGAAAGTCTAGTAAGTCGCTGGCTAAGTGTGTGTCGCAGCCCGTTAGGATTCGCAGGCCAAGTGTGTGTCGCACCCCTGTGGAATTCGTCAGCCCAGTGTGTGTCGTTACCCGTTAGGGAATCCAAGTTTTCGGGGTATGGGTGCGGGCGCATATTCGCCGGGAAGCTACGCGCCCCAGCAGCCGTGTCCCAACGTCACCGCGCTCTCGCTCCGCCGAAAGCGTAGCGGTGCGTGAGGTCCGTGAGAGACCGGACCTAAGCACCGACGGTTTCGGAGGGGTTCCTTATGGGACCCGCCTGCTGGGGCGCTGTGTATTCGTGGGCGGGCTTGCGCTCTAAGATACGGTCGCTGACTTGGTTTGCATGCCCATCCGTAGAATCCCGCCGCCTGACTCCTACTACCGATTCGCTTGTGCGGATATGCGATGCGCTATGAGTCAGAGAATATTACAAAAATCACCTAATATTATTTCGTGGATATTCGCCTTTACGATTCATTACTTCAATGCCGATTAATCATTACTATA
>CATOJE010000015.1 GCA_951800145.1 uncultured Lachnospiraceae bacterium
CTATGCCGTTTGTTCCAGGATTCATTCTCGAATGGCGCTTTATTCCTATGTTCAGACCGTTTATTGGATTTTCAAAGTTCTTAACTAACTGACATTGCCTGTGAAAAGCAACCCCTACTCGTAAATACTCTCCACCTCCCAGTCCAGCATCACCCCGGTGGCACCGTCCAGTTCGAATTCATATTTCAGGGAGTTATAGTAGAATTCTCCTTCATACACCAGACGGCCATCTTCATGATCCCTTTTTACTTTACCCCAGGTGACGTCGGCCGGATTCAGCTTTGCCATCTTTAAGGCAGCAGCCCTGGCGGCCTCCGTGCCGGATATGGCGTCGGCTCTGGCCTCCGGGTTTTCCTTGGCGGCCAGCCAGGTCCATCCGTCGTATTCCCAGCTGATGACTGCGCCGGTGGAGCCGTTGAATTCGTATTTGTATTTTTTATAATCTGTGGTGTGGAATTCTGTTTCGTAAACAGGGGTTCCATTTTCGTATTCGAAGGATTCCTTGACAAAGGTAGCGTCCTCGGCGGCTTCTCCAGACTGGGCTAAGGCCTTTTCCTTTGCCTGCTCTAGGGTGATGGTGGTTCTGGCGTTTTGGGTGGCGGCAGAGGCCAGCTTTGCCTCGTAGTCGATGTTCAGGATCGTTCCGTCAGAGATGAGAATTTCATAGTCGTACTGGGCGAAGTCCTTGGTTATGAATTCCACCTTATAGATGGGGTGATTATTTTCTGTGTCCAGGGACAGCTCCAGGATGGTGACATCCTCTTCCTTTTGTCCGGCGTTTTCTAATGCGATGGTTTTTGCGGACGCGTCATTAACGGGGGCGCCCAGTGCGGTCATGGCAGCGGCTGCCGTGAGCATTCCTGCTGTCAGGATGGTGGATGCCGTATTGGCGAATGGGATGTGTTTTTTCATTTTTTTACATGCCTCCTGTTCATTGAATTTCATTGTGTTCACTTTTCATTATATTCGCTTTTCGCTGTATTCGCTTTTCTCTGCATACGTTTTTCTACATGCATTTTTCTTTTTTCACATGTATTTTTCTTGCTTTGTTTATCCTTAGTATCGGCAGCTTCCGGAATAAAATAATGATTCTGCTCAGTTCACACTTTTTTCACATTTCTTCCAGCGATTAAACACAAAATGAACACAAACCCATGGTAAAGTAATGGCAGATTACAGTCCGCTTCCCATGAAGGCGGTGAGGGAAGCAGCAGTTATGCGAAAAAAGTGAGTAATTTTGAAGCGAGAAATCTTGAAGCGAGAAATCTTGAAGCAAGAAATCTTGAAACGAGAATCTTGAAGCGAGAAATTTTGAAGTGAGAAATCTTAGAGAGGAGCGAAGGGATGAGCTCAAAACAAGCAGTTTCTTCTATATTAATTGTGACTATGGCTTTTGCGGCCTGCCCGCTGGAGGCTATGGCGGACAGCACCTATGACCTGCGGAAGCGGGTGATGGAGCTGACGGGGATTATGACGCCGGTGAATGGGAGCCGTCTGGTGAGCCGGGGGGAGTTTGCAGCCATGCTGGTGCGGGCTTCGGAGTACCGGAGCACGGTGAATGAGAGCTCCAGCGTGTCTGTTTTTGCAGATGTGCCGGTGACCAGCCAGTATGCGCCCCATATCCGCATTGCCGCCAGGCAGGGATGGATGAAGGGATATCTGGGGGGACAGTTCCGCCCGGATGAGTACATAACCTACCAGGATGGAGTTCGGGCCATCCTGGCTCTTTTAGGGTATACCAATGAGGATTTTACCGGGGATCCGAATCAGAGCCGGATGGCGAAATTCAGCTTTCTGGAGCTGAATGAGCGGCTGGATGGCTTAGGGGCCGGCGAGGTGCTGACGGAGGATAATTGTCTGAATATTTTTTATAACCTGTTAAGGACAGAGCCGAAGGGATCGAATGGGATCTATGGATCGATTATGGATTTGACCTTGAGCACGGACGGGGAGATCAATCCTCTGGAGATGCTGGATACCACCGTGAGGGGGCCTTATGTGGTGACCAAGAGCCGGACCATGTCCTCCCAGCTGCCCTTTTCCATGGATCAGGCCAGCTTTTTCCTGGACGGGGAGCCTTGCACGAAGGCGAATATTAAGGCGGTCCAGGAGGAATATGGCTATGTGGTGATGTATTATAATGCGGTGTCCAAGACGGTTTGGGTTTATACGGAGGAGGGCAGTGAGACCACGGGGAAGACGGTTCTTCGGGGAGAGATTACGAATATTTATTATCGCTCCTCAGATGTGATGACCCCTACGGCGGTTACCATCACCACCGATGACGGGGACAGCTATGAATGCAGCCTGACTACCTCGGATCTGCAGTTTGCTTTTTCTATCTATGGGACCGTCGGAGTGGGGGATGATGTGATTTTGGTGTGCAGCGGCTCCTCGGAGGACAATGATGGGAATGTGACCTACCAGGTGACGGATTTTATGGAGGATTAGTAGAAAATATCGAGATGAGAGGTATCCCATGGTAGAGCATATGGATTCAAACCAGAGGGCGGAGGCTCAAACGGATAAAAACCAAACAAATATAAAACAAACAGATACGAGTCAAGCAAATACGAATCAAACAGATACAAGAAGGGCAGACAAGGGGAAGAGCAAGAAGCAGCAAAGAAAGCGGAAAAGGTGGATCCGTCTGGCAGCTTTGCTCCTGGTGCTTGCAGCGGCAGCCGCAGGCATTCTATTTATCCGCAGCCGCAGACAGGCGGCGAAAAGAGCGTCCGCATTTGCAGAGGAGAGCCGGACGGCCCAGGTGACCAGGAGGGATATTACCTCTAAGCTTTCTTCCTCCGGGACCTTATCTCCCAAGGATACCTATGAGATTACCTCTCTGGTGGAGGGAGAGGTGATTTTGGCGGATTTTGAGGAGGGGGATCAGGTGATGAAGGGACAGATCCTGTATCAGCTGGATGCCACCTCTATGGAGTCGGAGGTGACATCGGCGAATAATTCCCTTCTCCGGGCCCAGGACAGCTATGGGGATGCTCTGGCGGATCTGGAGGAGATTCAGAGCAGCTACAGCGGAAACACTTACAAATCCACTAAGTCCGGATATATCAAGGAGCTTTCCATTGAGGAGGGGGATAAGGTGGGGGCGAATACAAAGATCTGCGAGATTTATGATGATCTAATTATGGAGCTCCGACTTCCCTTTCTGTCTGGCGAGGCGGCAGTGATCCAGCCTGGAGCCACAGCTCTTCTGACCTTGAGCGATACTGGTGAGCAGCTGGGCGGCGTGGTGGCGTCAGTGAGCGCCAGGGAGGAGGTGCTTACGGGAGGAACCCTGGTGCGGTATGTGACTATCCAGGCGGCGAATCCTGGAGGACTGACCACAGAGACGGCGGCTACAGCGGTGATTGGGGACTGTTTTTGCACCCAGGAGGCTTACTTTGAGCCTAAGGTGGATACGGTGATGAGCGCAGATCTTGATGCCAATGTGGAGGTGGAGGCGTTGCTGGTGAGCGAGGGCGCGTACATCGCCAAGGGTACGCCCATTTTCCGTATGACCGAGAAGTCGGCGGAAAAGATTCGCAAGTCCTATGAGGATAAGGTGGAGCAGGCAGAGGAGGGGCTGGAGTCTGCACGGAATAAGCTGGAATCCACCCAGGATTCTTATGAGAATTATACCATCACAGCGCCCATCTCCGGGCAGGTGATTACCAAGACCTCCAAGCAGGGGGATAATATCAGCCGGAGCAACAGCGGGGGCACGGTGATGGCGGTGATTTATGACCTGTCCGCCCTTACCTTTGAGATGTCCATTGATGAATTGGATATCCAGAGTGTGAAGGTGGGACAGCGGGTGGAGGTGACCGCGGATGCCTTTGAGGAGGAGACCTTTTACGGCACTGTGACTAATGTAAGCCTTCAGAGCACAGCTTCTAACGGCGTGACCAATTATCCGGTGACGGTGACTATGGATGAGACGGGAAGCCTTCTCCCTGGCATGAATGTGGATGGGGTGATTATCCTGGATGAGGCAAAGGATGTGCTGGCTATCCCGGTGGATTCTCTGATGCGGGGCAATCAGGTTTATGTGAAGGATGCTTCTGCCGCCCAGACGGAGGGACCGGTTCCGGCAGGCTTCCGGGAGGTCCAGGTGGAGGTGGGACTTATCAGCACCGACTATGTGGAGATCCTCAGCGGCCTGGAGGAGGGCCAGGAGGTATATGTGAATGAATCCTCCAAGAATGATTACAACAGCTTTATGATCCCAGGTGGTATGCCCGGCGGCCCGGGAGGTGCTCCAGGGGGCGGGCCGGGAGGAGGCCCAGGAGGCGGGAGCCAGGGAGGCGGCAGACGGTAATTGGACGGCAAAGCGAATCCAGACAGCGGTGCCGGCTTCCATCTGCAAGGCCAACCAACCCCAGACAACGGCGCCGGCTTCCGTCTGCAAGGCCAACCAACCCCAGACAGCGGCGCCGGCTTCCGTCTGCAAGGCCAACCAACCCCAGACAGCGGCTCCGGCCTCCGTCTGCAAGGCCAACTAAATCCAAACAACCGGGTCAGCCCTTGCAGGCAAAGCCAATTGAAATGGAAGCAACAGGATACAACCTCTGGGGCAGGACGCAAAAAGCTTCGGCATGAAAGGAATCATTTGCTCAGAATGGAAAACTATCTTATGGAAGCGCATCAAACAGCAGAAGCGCATCAAACAGCAGAAGCACATCAAACAGCAGAAGCACAACAAACAGAGACGCATCAATCTGAAGCCCGCCAGACTGAAATCCGTCAGGCAGAGCTTTGTCAGGTGCAAGCCCGCCAGGGCAGTATTTTAATTGAACTGAAAAACATTGAAAAGATTTACCAGATGGGAGAGGAGGAGGTTCGGGCTAATGACGGCATTTCCCTCACCATCTGCCGGGGCGAGTTTGTGGCTATCGTGGGCAAGTCGGGAAGCGGAAAGTCCACGCTGATGAATATCATCGGCGCTCTGGATGTGCCCACCTCAGGGGAGTATTTCCTGGGCGGGGAGGATGTAAGCGATATGGAGGAGGATGAGCTGGCCGGGATCCGGAATAAGATGATCGGATTCATTTTCCAGCAGTATAACCTTCTCCCCAAGCTGAATCTGCTGGAGAATGTGGAGCTGCCCCTTCTCTATGCCGGGATTCCTGCCAGGGAGCGGAGAGAACAGGCGCTGGCCTCCTTAGAACGGGTAGGATTAAAGGAAAAATGGAGGAACATGCCCTCTCAGCTCTCCGGCGGCCAGCAGCAGAGGGTGTCCATCGCCAGGGCATTGGCGGGAAGCCCCTCCCTGATTCTGGCGGATGAGCCTACCGGGGCCCTGGATTCCAGAACCAGCCGGGAGGTGCTGAATTTTTTAAAGAAATTAAATGAAGAGGGAAATACCATTGTGATGATCACCCACGACAGCTCCATTGCCTTGGAGGCGAAGCGGGTAGTGCGGATCCACGATGGAAAGATTAATTTTGACGGAGATGTGAATGACTATGCTGCAATCCTTTAAACTGGCCTTAAAGAGCATCTGGAGCAATAAAATGCGGTCCTTCCTCACCATGCTGGGCATCATCATCGGCGTGGCCTCAGTGATTATCCTGGTGAGCCTGGTAAATGGCTACATGTCCTCGGTGGTGGAAAATTTCGCCAGCATGGGCGTGAATCAGATGACGGTCCGCCTGACCAATCTCTCCTCCCGGGCGGCCAGCGTGGAGGAGATGTATGACTTTTATGGAGAGCATCCGGAGCTCTTTGCCCAGATGACCCCCTCCGTATCGGTGAGCGCCACCTTAAAGCGCGGGAATGATTCCCTGACTGCTACCTCAGTGGGAGGCTACAGCGAGGAATATCTGGGGCTGAAAGGATATGAGCTGGAAATCGGCCGGAATATCCAGTACGCGGATCTCCTTTCCCGGAATAAGGTCTGCGTCATCGGCTATTATGTGGCGGCGGAGCTGTTCGGAAGTCCGGAAAAGGCTGTGGGCCAGACCATTAAGGTCAATGGCTATGCATTCCAGGTGGCCGGCGTGGTACAGCGGCAGGATGAAGATGACTTAGAGGAGGGGGGAAGCGATGACTTTCTCTGGATTCCCTACACCGTGGCTACGAAGATGAGCCGGAGCGCGGATATTAACAGCTATATCTTTGCCACAAAGAGCGTGGATGACACAGACGCCTGCAAGGCGCTTCTGGAAGAGTTTCTTTATGAGATTTACAAGGATGATGATCTGTACCGGGTTATGGCCAACAGTGAGATGCTGGACTCTTTAAATGAGCAGATCGCCATGATGTCAGCCATGCTTGGGGGAATCGCCGGGATCTCCCTTCTGGTAGCCGGTGTGGGCGTGATGAATATTATGCTGGTGTCTGTGACCGAGCGCACCAGGGAGATTGGGATCCGGAAATCTCTGGGAGCGAAGCGGAGCACCATTATGCAGCAGTTTGTCATCGAGGCGGCAGTGACCAGCTCCATCGGAGGAATCCTGGGAATCCTTTTGGGAGCAGGGGTGACCGGCATCGCCGGAAGCCTGATCGGGATCCAGGCCACGCCTACTCCTATTGCAGTGATTATTTCCTTTAGCGTGTCCGTGGGCATCGGCCTGCTCTTTGGCTATATGCCGGCGAACCGGGCGGCGAAATTAAATCCCATCGATGCGCTGCGGAGTGAGTAATCGTTGATTGAAAGGTTGCTGCTGGCGTCCAATACCATGGGGAAAGAAAATTTTTATTCCCGAACCTCATAATTCATGGTACAATCAAGGAAACGTATCACTTATCCGCAGCCTGACGGCTGTGGACATGGTACAATCAAGGAAACGCATCATTCAAGAAAAGGGGAATCCAAATGGTAAAAGTAATTGACATGCACTGCGACACCATCGCGGAGCTATACTACAATCACCGGGATAAGGGCCATGCCTCCATCCTGGATCATGATCTTCATGTAAACTTAACTAAGATGGAGCAGGGAGGCTACGGCCTTCAGAATTTCGCCCTGTTCACCCACCTGGAGCGGGCCGGGGAGCGGCCCTTTGAGTACTGCATGAAGCTGGCGGATGTTTTCTTCACAGAGCTGCGGGCCCATGAGGATAAGATTGGAATCGTGAGAAGCTACCGGGATTTGGAGGAGAACTGGAAGAATAATAAGATGTCCGCCCTGCTGACCGTGGAGGAGGGAGGGGTATGTCAGGGAGAGCTGGCGTATCTTAGGATCCTCTATGAGCTGGGGGTGCGGATGATGACCATCACCTGGAACTTCCCCAATGAGCTGGGCTGGCCTAACGGGAAGCGGGAGACGGAGCCGGAGCATTTTATCAGTGTGCCGGATACAGAGCACGGCCTGACGGAAAAGGGGATTGAATTTCTGGAGGAGATGGAGCGGCTGGGAATGATCATTGACATTTCCCATTTAAATGACAGAGGGATTCAGGATGTGTTTTCCCATACCACCAGGCCCTTTGTGGCCAGCCATTCCAACTGCCGCGCCATAACCCCCCACCCAAGGAATCTGACGGATGATATGATCCGGAATCTGGCGGAGCGGGGCGGAGTGGCCGGCATTAATTTCTGCGCTGCTTTCCTCCGTGAGGAGGAGGGGGGAAAGGAGCCAGCCATGTCCTATCTCAGTGATATGATACGCCACATCCGCCATATGAAGCAGGTGGGAGGCATCCAGGTGATCGGCCTGGGATCGGATTTTGACGGCATTGGGAATCAGGTGGAGATTCAGGATGCCTCTAAGATGCAGCTTCTGGCCCAGGCTATGGAGCGGGAGGGCTTTACTACCGGCGAGATTGAAGCGGTATTTTATGGAAATGTGCTGCGCCTTTACCGAGAGATTCTCCGGTGATTTCCGCCAGCAAGGCCACTGCAAGGGTCATATACTGCTGCTCTGCAGCATTGCAAGTTTGCTGCCGGATGCCTGACGTGTGGGGCTGACTCCGGCTTAAAGAGAAGCTTTCCATGGATTATGTATAAAAATGGGAATATAGCGTAAACTGAACTTCATCAATACACCTTCACTTTACATAGATTTTACATAAAACCTGCATTTGATTTTACATTTGCCTGGTATGCTGATACATAGGGGTGCGTTTGCACAGGCAAGAGTCAAAGGAGGGATTTATGAAAATCGAGATATTGGGTGTTTGCTTTCAGTTTATAGGCGGCCTGGGGATGTTTTTATATGGCATGAATGCTATGGCGGACGGCCTGCAGAGGTCAGCGGGCAGCCGTTTGCAGCGGCTTTTAGGGGTCTTGACCAGCAGCCGGCTGATGGGGGTTTTGGTGGGAGCGGGGATTACCGCCATCATCCAGAGCTCTTCTGCGGCCACGGTAATGGTGGTGGGATTTGTGAACGCAGGGATTTTAAATCTCACCCAGGCGGTGGGGATTATTATGGGTGCGAATATCGGAACCACCATCACCAGCTGGATTGTGTCCATGAACCAGTGGGGGGCTGTGCTGAAGCCGGAGTTTTTTGCGCCGCTGGCTGTGGGCTTCGGCGCGGCCTGGTCTATGTTTTCCAAGGATTCCAGAAAGAGACAGGCAGGGGAGATTCTGGTGGGCTTCGGCCTTCTTTTTATCGGCCTGGACTTTATGTCCTCTTCCATTAAGCCGTACCGGGATTCTCCTCTCTTTGCCCAGGCCTTTTCCATCCTGGGGAGGAATCCGCTTTTAGGAGTCCTGGCCGGGGCCGGGGTGACTGCTTTGATTCAAAGCTCCTCCGCTTCTGTGGGCATCCTTCAGACCCTGGCGCTTAATGGGATGGTGAACTGGCAGTCGGCGGTCTTCGTCACCCTGGGGCAGAATATCGGCACCTGCGTGACCGCCCTTCTCTCTGGCATGGGGGCCCACCGGACCGCCAAGCGGGCAGCGGTGATCCATCTTTTGTTTAACTGTGTGGGCGCGGCGATCTTTGGCGCGTTGATGACGGCCCTCTTTTTCTTTTGGCCAGAGCTTGGGATAAGTCCCATAGGAAGTGTGGAGATCTCTATCTTTCACACCGTTTTTAATGTGACCAATACCATCCTCCTCTTTCCCTTTGCCGGCGGCCTGGTAAAGCTGTCCCAGATCCTGGTTAAGGAGGAGGCCGGCGGCGCTGGCACAGAAGAGGAGAAGACAGGGGATATGGAGGCGGAGATGTACCGCCACCTGGACAGCCGTATTCTGGAGACTCCCTCCCTGGCCATCCAGCAGCTGGAGCAGGAGGTGGTACGCATGGGAGAGACGGCGTTGATGAACTTAAAGACGGCCGGGAAGGCCCTGCTGCAAAACAGCCGGCCTGCCATGGACCAGGTTATGAAGAATGAAGAGACCATCAACCATATGGAGAGCATGCTCACCGCCTACCTGGTAAAGGTGAATAATCTTTCCTTAAATGATCAGCAGCATCTTCTGGTGAAGGATTTATTTTACACCATCAGCGATATTGAGCGCATCGGCGATCACTGCCAGAACCTGGCAGAGCTGGCGCAGGAGAAGATAGAGGCCCAGATTACCTTCTCCCAGGAGGCTAATGAGGAGCTGGAGGCCATGGTCCAGCTGGTTTCTTCCGCGGTGGCCTACGGGATAAGGGCCAGGGCGGATCACGATATGGCCCAGGTACGCCGGGTGATCCAGAAGGAGGAGCAGGTGGATAATCTGGAGGAGGATTTGCGGGAGCGGCACATCGAGCGGCTGTCCAAAAACCAGTGCCGGACAGAACAGGGTGTGATCTTTCTGGACGCTTTAAGCAATCTGGAGCGGGTGTCAGACCATGCGGTGAATATCGCCGGATATGTGCGGGATGAGATGTAATATGTAATGATCTGGGAATAAATTCCTGTCGTTGACTTCATTGCTTTAAATTCGCATAAAATTAAAGCAATGAAATTGACGGACAGGAATTTTTGTAGTATGATACCTATTAGCTTGGCAGAAGCCAGGGAATTTATATATCAGCAAGGGAGAGAACATTATGAAAAAGAAAGCATTATCCTTACTTTTGGCAGGGGCCATGGCTTTATCCATGACTGCCTGCGGCGGCGCAAAGGAGGCCGAGACCACAGCTGCGGCTACAGAATCGGCAGCAGGAGCCCAGGAGGCTGAGGCAGAGAAGGAAGACGGGAATGAGGAGACAAAGGCGGCCGACGAAGCTGGAAAGACCTACACCGTAGGCATCTGCCAGCTGGTACAGCACGCGGCGCTGGATGCAGCCACCCAGGGCTTTAAGGATGCCTTAGTGGAGGAGCTGGGAGACGCGGTGACCTTTGACGATCAGAATGCACAGGGAGATTCTAATACCTGCTCCACCATTATTAACAGCTTCGTATCCTCAGATGTGGACTTAATTCTGGCAAACGCTACCCCGGCGCTTCAGGCGGCCCAGGCGGGAACCAATGAGATCCCCATTTTAGGAACCTCTGTAACAGAGTATGGCGTGGCCTTAGGGATCGACGGCTTTGACGGAACCGTGGGGGGCAATATCTCCGGCACCTCTGACCTTGCACCCTTAGAGGATCAGGCGGCGATGTTAAATGAGCTGTTCCCGGATGCAAAGAAGGTTGGTTTATTATACTGCTCTGCAGAGGCGAATTCCCAGTACCAGGTGGATACAGTGAAGGCAGCCTTAGAGGGGATGGGCTACACCTGTGAGTATTATGCATTTGCTGATTCCAATGACCTGTCCTCCATCGCGACCAAGGCAGCTTCTGAAAATGACGTGCTTTATGTCCCCACCGATAATACGGCGGCGGCTAATGCAGAGATTATCAATAACATCTGCCAGCCGGAGGGCGTTCCGGTGATCGCCGGGGAAGAGGGGATCTGTGCAGGCTGCGGCGTGGCAACCTTATCCATCAGCTACTATGACTTAGGCGTGGGCACCGGCAAGATGGCGGCGAAGATCCTGACCGGTGAGGCAAATATCTCTGAAATGCCCATCGAGTACGCGCCTCAGTTTACCAAGAAGTATAATAAGGCCCTCTGCGAGGCGCTGGGCATCACCGTTCCCGATGACTATGTAGCCATCGAGGAATAAAGCATAGCTTTGGATCCCACTGCGGCGGTGAGGAATTCTGCCGCTTATGCGGCCCGCCGCAGGCGGAGAGTCCGGCTTGCCGGACTCTTTCTTCTGTTGTTTTCCAGTTATACTTACAGATGGTTAAGAAAGGATAGGATATGGCAAGTTTATTCAATGCATTGCCCGGGGCGGCGGCTCAGGGGCTGATCTGGGGGATTATGGCCATCGGTGTGTATCTCACCTATCGGATTTTAGATATTGCAGATTTGACGGTGGACGGCTCCTTCTGTACCGGAGGCGCGGTCTGCGTTATGCTGATGCTTGGAGGGCAGAATGTGTGGGTGGCCATGCTTGGGGCTATTTTGGCCGGTATGGTGACAGGTCTGGCCACAGGGTTCTTTCACACCTTTATGGGAATCCCGGCGATTCTGGCCGGTATTTTAACACAGCTTGGGCTGTACTCTGTGAATTTGAAAATTATGGGAAAGGCAAACCAGGCCATTAATGTAGACAAATTTGATCTGCTGGTGTCCCTGCGTTACATTAAGAATGTGTCTTTCTTTAAAAATACAATTTTTATTGTAACCGTGATGATCCTGGTATTGATCCTGATTCTTTACTGGTTTTTCGGGACCGAGCTGGGCTGCTCCTTAAGAGCCACCGGCAGCAATGACAAGATGGCCAGGGCCCAGGGAATTAATACAGATTTTGCAAGGGTTCTCGGGCTGATGCTGTCCAATGGCCTGGTGGCCTTGGCCGGTGCGCTTTTAGGGCAGTACCAGGGCTTTGCGGATGTGAATATGGGCCGGGGCGCCATCGTCATCGGCCTGGCGGCAGTAATTATCGGGGAAGCTATCTTTGGGAAAATATTCCACAATTTCGGCTTCCGGCTTCTGGGGGTGGCCCTGGGCTCCATTATCTATTACCTGGTGCTCCAGCTGGTGATCTGGCTGGGAATCGACCGGGATCTGTTAAAGCTTCTCTCGGCTCTCGTGGTGGCCTTCTTCTTAGGTATCCCCACCTGGAAGGCGCGCTATATGAAAAGCGGGCTTGGAAGCATCTTAGGAAAAGGGAAGGGGAGATAAGCGAATGCTGGAAGCAAAGAATATCGTTAAAACCTTTAATATGGGCACTGTGAATGAGAAAAGGGCTCTGAAGGGGGTAAGCCTCACCTTACAAGACGGGGATTTTGTCACAGTCATCGGCGGTAATGGAGCTGGAAAGTCTACCTTCTTAAATGCCATCGCCGGGGTCTGGCCGGTGGATGATGGGCAGATTCTCATCGATGGAAAGAATATCACCAAGCTCCCGGAGCACAAGCGGGCCGCTTTCCTGGGGCGGGTATTCCAGGATCCCATGACCGGCACAGCTGCCAGCATGGGGATCGAGGAAAATCTGGCCCTGGCCTTCCGCCGGGGAGCCAGGCGCACCTTAAAGACAGGGATCACAAACAGTGAGCGCACCTTATATAAGGATACCTTAAGCCGCTTAGGCCTGGGCCTTCAAAGCCGGATGACCAGCAAGGTAGGTCTTTTATCCGGCGGGCAGCGTCAGGCCCTCACCCTTTTAATGGCTACCTTGAAGCAGCCTAAGCTCCTGCTCTTAGATGAGCACACGGCGGCCCTGGATCCGAAGACAGCCAGGAAGGTGCTGGAGCTTACCCAGGAGATTGTGAATAATCAGCACCTGACCGCACTGATGGTGACGCATAATATGAAGGACGCCATCCAGATCGGCAACCGCCTGGTCATGATGCATGAGGGGCAGATCATCTACGATGTGGCCGGGGAAGAGAAGAAATCCCTTCGGGTGGAGGACCTTCTGCATAAGTTTGAAGAGGCCAGCGGTGAAGAATTTGCCAATGATCGGATGATGCTGGCAAAATGAAACTCGCGTAATAAAATTTTAATCGTTTCGTAATTTTTTTCTTGACAGGGATATGATAAAATGATCTGGGATTTATGAAGGAGAAAGATTTTATGCTGGACAATAAAGATTATATGGCCAGGCTGAGCCGGGCCAGGAGGAAACGAAATCGAAAATATGACCCCAGAATCATCTATCTGCTGGTAGGGGCTCTGCTTTTTGCCGCAGCGGTGGGGACGGGAATTTACCTGGCTAAGAACCGGTCTGCGGCGGCGTCTGGAAAGGGCAGCCAGGAGGAAAGCCTGGCAGAGGAGAGTGACGAGGCGACGGAGACGGAGGCTCCCACAGAGCCCACCCTGTCCCCGGAGGAAATCGCGGCGAAGCAGGAGGCGGAGGAGATCCAGGCAGTGCTGGATTCCTATATCAATCTGGGCCTGGTTCAGGTGGAGGGCTATCTGAATGTACGGGAGACGCCGGGGAGCAATGGAAAGATTATCGGAAAGCTTCAGAAGAACAGTGCCTGCGAGATCCTTTCAGAGGAAGGGGAGTGGGATCACATCCGTTCCGGCGGCCTGGAAGGATATATTCATAATCAGTATGTGCTCACCGGTGAGGCGGCCAGGGAGGCGGCCAGGGCCGAGGTAGTGCGGCGGGCTGTTGTTACAGCCGATAAGCTGAATGTCCGCAGCCAGCCCGATGCCGGGGCCGAGGTGGTGGGGCAGATCCTGCAGAATGAGCGGTATGTGGTCCTGGGGGAGACGGAGGGCTGGGTGCAGATTGAGTCCGGCTATGTCTCCGCAGACTATGTGGAGGTGAGATACGCCTTAAATGAAGCCAGGGAGCTGGATTTGGTCTCCATGGCCATTAATATGTATGATAATCTGGTCATCTCTAAGGTGGACAGCTATTTAAATGTGCGGAGCGAGCCCAAGCCTGACGGCAAGGTGATTGGAAAGATGACCAGCAAGGCGGCAGGGGAGATCTTAGAGGTGCTGGACGGCTGGTATCACATTAAGTCGGGGAATATCGACGGCTATATCAGCGCGGATCCCCAGTACACTGCCACCGGCCAGGAGGCGAAGGATATCGCCATGGTGGAGGCGGAGCTGATGGCGGTGGTGAATACGGACATGCTGAATGTGCGCACCGAGCCAACCACCGAGTCCACCATCTGGACCCAGATTTCCAAGGAGGAGCGGTATCCGGTGCTGGAGCAGCTGGACGGCTGGGTGCAGATCGAGCTGGATACAGAGGACAGCGATAAGGCTTACATCGCCACCAGGGATAATAACGTGGAGGTGCGCTATGCCCTGGCAGAGGCCATTAAGTTCTCGCCCCTGGAGGAGGCGGCCCAGGCGTCGGCTTCCCGCCGTTCCCAGATCGTAAATTACGCTCTTCAGTTTGTGGGGAATCCGTATGTATGGGGCGGCACCAGCTTAACTAAGGGCGCAGACTGCTCCGGCTTCACCATGAAGGTAATGGAGAAATTCGGCGTTAGCCTGCCCCATTACTCCGGTTCCCAGGCCCAGATGGGCAAGGCGGTATCCTCCAGTGAGATGCGCCCGGGAGACCTGATCTTCTACGCCAACAGCCGCGGTGTGGTGAATCACGTGGCCATGTATATCGGCAATGGACAGATCGTCCATGCAGCCAGCCGGAGAAGCGGGATCAAGATTTCCACCTGGAATTACCGGAGCCCGAAGACCATCCGGAATATGCTGGGGGATTAAGCGCTGTTTAAAATTTACCAGAAGAGGGAAAATCCAGTTGACAGCAGCTGTTTTTGTAAGGTATACTAAGTAAGCCTGCATGTGCCCGGCTGCCGGTACACCACCGCACAGAAAAGCCTGGCGGGCACATTGGGCATACCTGAATTTATGCCGCCTAATCAGCGGCGGGACTTTTAAAGTAAAGTGCACAGACGTGCAGGCAGGGGCGCCAGTATTTTCTGGCGTCCTGTTTTTCAATTACTGTGAAAGCCCCGGACGGCGGCCAAAGGCGTACACTTTTTATAAAAGGAGGAGATCATAAGATGAATTATAATTATCTGGCGCAGTTTTATGGGAAGTCATCCAACTACACCGATATTCCCAACCGCCTGTATAAAGAGTATAATGTAAAAAAGGGCCTCCGGAATGAGGATGGAACCGGCGTCCGCATGGGGCTGACCCGTGTGTCGGACGTGGTGGGTTACGAGCTCATTGACGGGGTGAAGACAGATGCAAGCGGGGATCTCTACTACCGGGGCTACAGCGTATATGACCTGATTAAAGGGAAGCCAGGCTGCATCGGCTTTGAGGAGACTTGCTTCCTTTTGCTCTACGGCTATCTGCCCAGCAAGACAGATTTAAACCGGTTTATCGATGTGGTGAGAAGCCTTTATGCCCTGCCGGATGAATTCCTGGAGATGAATCTTCTGCGCCTTCCCGGGAAGAATTTGATGAATAAGCTGCAGCACGCGGCCCTCACCCTGTATAATTACGATGAGGATAATCCGGATGACACCGATGTATATAAAACCATGCTGAAGGGCGTCAGCCTTCTGGCAAAGTTCCCCTCTGTGGCCTGCTACGCATATCAGAGCAAGGTGCACCATTTTAACCGAGAGAGCTTGATCATCCATTATCCAAGAGAAGATTATTCCATCGCGGAGAATATTCTGTACATGCTTCGGGAGGATAAGAAATTCACGCCAAAGGAGGCGGATCTTCTGGATGCCATTCTGGTGCTTCACGCAGATCACGGCGGCGGTAATAACTCCACCTTTACTAATGTGGTAATCTCCTCCACTGGCACGGATCTGTACTCCGCTATCTCCGGCTCCATCGGCTCCTTAAAGGGCCCCCGCCACGGCGGCGCTAATGTAAAGGTTTCCGAGATGATGGAGGAGGTGATCGGGGAGATCGGCTATTCCACTGATGAGACCACCATCAAGGCCCTGGTGCGAAAGATCCTGGCAGGGGATTTCTACGATCATTCCGGCCTGGTTTACGGCTTCGGCCATGCAGTTTACACCATCTCAGACCCCAGGGCGGAGCTTCTGCGCAGCTGCTGCGAGACAGTGGCCAGAGAGCAGTTTAAGATGGAGGAGTTTAACTTTTACTGTCTCTTTGAAAAGTGCGTAAAGGAAGTGATTCTGGAGGATAAGAATAAGGTGATTCCCACCAATGTGGACTATTACAGCGGCTTTGCCTATGAGATGCTTCGGATCCCGAGAGATATGTATACCCCCCTGTTTGTCATCAGCCGCCTGGTAGGCTGGGTTGCCCACAATCTGGAGAATAAGCTGTACGACGGCAAGATCATGCGCCCGGCCACCAAGTATGTAGGCGAAAATGTGGAATATATTCCAATGAAGGAGAGATAAGAGATGAGAACTATTACTGTTTTTAAAGGAGACGGGATCGGCCCGGAGATCACCGATGCCGTGTTAAAGATTTTAGACGCGGCAGGAGCGCCCCTGGAGTATGAGATCTTCCGGGTAGGGGCAGCAGAATACGAGGAACATGGGGCGCTGATCCCGGAGGCGGCCTTCGCCTCCTTTGAGAGGAATAAAATCCTCTTAAAATCCCCCATCACCACCCCCATCGGCAAGGGCTTCCGCTCCTTAAATGTAACCCTTCGGGAGAAGTATGACCTCTATGCCAATATCCGTCCGGCCAAGTCCAACTCCGCGGTGGCGACGCCCTTCCCCAATGTGGACATCGTCACCTTCCGGGAGAATACAGAGGATCTTTATGTGGGTGTGGAGCAGCAGATTGACCCGGACACCGTCCATGCGACCAAGATCATTACCCGGAAGGCCAGCACCCGGATCATCACAGACGCCTTCGAATATGCCAGGGCCCAGGGAAGAAAGAAGGTAACCTGCGTCCATAAGGCGAATATCCTGAAGCAGTCCGACGGATTATTCTTAAGCATCTTTCAGGAAATTGCGGCCAGGTATCCGGATATCGAGGCGGAGGATAAGATCGTGGATAATGTCTGCATGCAGCTGGTGATGCGTCCCCAGCAGTTTGACATCCTGGTGATGCCGAACCTTTATGGGGATATCGTCTCTGACTTAACCAGCGGCCTTATCGGCGGCCTGGGGCTGCTTCCCTCCAGTAATCTGGGGAAGGATTACGCCATGTTTGAGGCGGTTCACGGCAGCGCCCCGGACATCGCCGGGAAGAATATCGCGAATCCTACCGCCCTTCTCTGGTCCGCCTGCATGATGCTGGAGCATCTGGGAGAGCTGGAGATCGCCAGAAGGATCCGTCAGGCAGTGGATAAGGTGCTGGAGGAAGGAAGCTGCAAGACGCCGGATATCGGCGGAAGCGCCACCACCATGGAATATTGTGAGGCTATTATCGCCAGGCTGTAAGCACTTCTGTATAAATACCAGGAAAATGTCCCATACTATGTCTATATTGCGATGTAAGGCTTCGGAATACCGGAGTGAAAGAAGGGAGACGCTATGGGACAGGAAGGTTTAGAGCAAAGGGATCAGGAGCTGGAGGAGCTTGGGCAGGTAACGCTGGAGGAAAACCGGAACCAGCATAAAATCCACCTCCTATCCATTATCGGCGAGGTGGAGGGGCATGAAAATGCCTCCGGAGGCAGCAAAACCACAAAATACGATCACGTGCTGCCAAAGCTGGCGGAGATCGAGGATGATAAAACGGTGCAGGGGCTTTTAGTCCTTTTAAATACCTCCGGCGGTGATGTAGATGCCGGCCTGGCTATCGCGGAGATGATCGCCTCCTTAAGCATCCCCTCCGTATCCCTGGTTCTGGGGGGAAGCCATTCCATCGGGGTTCCACTGGCTGTGGCCTCGGATTATTCCTTTATCGTGCCTACAGGAACGATGATGATCCATCCCGTCCGCATGAGCGGTATGGTAATCGGCACCTCCCAGACCTACGAATATTTTAATATGATTCAGGATCGGATTCTGACCTTTGTGGAAAAGCATTCGAATATCTCCTATAACCAGCTGAAGCGCCTGATGCATAATACCAAGATGCTGACGAAGGACCTGGGCACGGTTTTAGTGGGAGAGCAGGCGGTGAAGGAAGGCCTTATCGATGAAGTGGGGGGAATCCGGGAGGCTTTAGAAAAGCTGCATCAGATGATATAGTCTACCAGAAATGAGGCGCTGGCCCATAGGCCAAACGCCTCATTTTTTAAGAGAAATCGCAGTGACAGAGACGGAGATTTGTGGTAAGATAAGTAGATAAAAGGAAAGCGAAGATTTAGCAAGGAAAGGTGTTATGAAACGAAAATATTATTTAATTGATACAGAAAATGTAGGCGACCGGTGGATCGATCTGATTGGTAGCCTGAAGGAAGAAGAGATTCTGGTGGTGTTTTATACAAAGAATCATTCCAAGCTGCTGGAGGAAAATTATCTGAAGCAGCGGTATAACAAGCAGATCCGCTGGGTGGAGTGCTTAGTGGGAACCAATGCCCTGGATCATCAGCTGATGGGGGTATTGTCCTATCTCATCGCAACCCATGGGGAGGCGAGCTATGTGATCTTTTCTAATGATACGGATTATCAGAATGGGATCGACTTCTGGCAGCAGCGGAACGTGGATCTGAGCCTGATCCATTTCCCAGATGGCCGGAAGAAGGAGGAGAGCCGGGAAGCAGGCACGACTGCAGTAAACAGTACAGCGGTGGCCAATACTGGGGCAAATGTAGCCGTGGCCAATGGGGCGACAGCCGGTCTCCATGCTGCGGCGGTTAGTGGAGTGACAGCCGGATCGCATGTGGCTGCGTCGAATGGGGCGGCAGCCGGGCTCCATGCCACGGCAGTCAATGGAGCGTCAGCCGGATCGCATACGGCGGCCTCCAATGGAGTGGCTGTATCCCATGCTGTGTCTGGCACAGCCGCTGCCTCCCATGCCGGGTCTGCCTGCCATGGTGCAGTAGGTGCAGTACTCAGCTCCCATGCATCTGCCAGCCAGACCGGGGCGATGTCCATCCCGGATGTGGGGCTTTTGACGGAGACAGAGAAGGTGATGGAGATCGCCAAGACCGTGCCTACCTCCCAGATGAGCGGGTGGTATGCGATTTTGGTGAGCTTTCTGGGACAGGAGACAGGCAGGAAGTATTATCTCCAGATCCGGGGAGATGAGGAGCGGAAAGCGCGGCTCTCGAAGTATCTGCTGCCGGATCCTGCTGCCAGGAATCTTTACCTGATAAAGCTTTTGTACCAGCAGAGCCATCTGGACGTAAATCGGGCGGAGGAGTCCTACCGGATCGTAAAGGCCCATAACCGGAAGAATAAAAAGGCGATCAAGGCGGATTTTGAGAAGCATTTCGGGAAAAAGACAGGAGAAGGGGCCCGGTATTTCCGGACCATAAAGCCGGTGATCGATATCCTGAAAGGGAAATAGCATAAAAACGTAAAAAATAGGAACAGTAAAAGGCACTGTTCCTATTTTTGATCATCACGAATGAAGACCTTGTAATTTACCGCTTCTCATGACGTGGATTCTCGCGGACCTTATTGCAGGCCTTGATTAATTCGGTCAGCATCAGAATCTTATTCCGGCTCTCATAATAGCTGAGGAGGGGGGAGATGGAATCCTTGCTGGTAACTACATATTTGGGAGGCATCCCGCTGAGGGCCAGGGCACATACATCAGCCATACACCGGGGGCACTTGCACACATTATACTGCTCTAAGTAGCTGTTAATATCCTGACGGAGGATCAGCTGCTCCATAATATTAACAAAACTGTACTGATCATTTAATAAGTTGCTTCCGAGCTGGCTCTTGGGGATAATGGCATGGTGGGCCTTGCTGGGAGCAGCCTGGGCAGGAGCGGCATGATCCGCCTCCGCCTCCTGGAAAACCTCTTCAGAGGCGCTGCCTGCCTCCGGGGCCTGGCCAGCCGATGCCTGGGATGCTGCCACAGCCTCTGGTGGATTAGCCTGTGCCTGGGATGCTGCCATAGCCTCTGGCGGATTAACCGGCGCCTGGGATGCCGCTGCCGCCTCTGGCGGATTAGCCGGGGCCAGGTCAGACGCAGCCTCCGACAGGTTAGCCCCAGCCTGGGGCTCTATCCCTAAAGCTTCGGCCTCCGATGGAGCAGCGGCCGCAGCTCCGTCAGCCTCCTCGTCCAGCTCCTCGGACAGCTTACTTAAAATCTCCTGGGAAAGGCGGTCATTCCGGCTTCCTTCGTCTACTACAGTGACCTTCTTCGGCGTAACGGTGTGGGACTGGACATCCCCCTTCTTCTCCGGAGCCGCGCTTTCCGGAGAAGAAGGAGCGCCGGAAGCGGAAGCCTCAGCAGAGCCCTCTGTCTCAGGCCCTGCGCCATTGGTCAGAAGATTCATCACATGTGAAGTTTTGTTTGTTTTTTTGTTATTAGCCATTTTGCGCTACCTCCTTTAACTGGATGTCCGGGGCGATCTCATCGATCAGCGCCAGATAATCCGCTACCGCCGCCGAGCGGGGATTATAAGAAAATATACTTTCGCCGTGAGCCGGGGCCTCCGCGATGGCGACCCCGGTACGGATTTTCGTCTCAAAAACCTTGGTATGAATCTGGCTGGCCAGCTGCTGGGCCATCTCAAGCACGTCCCGGGACAGGAGCGTGCGCCCATTAAACCGGGTGAGCAGAATCCCCAGCACATTCAGGCCGGGATTAATGGCGTCCCGCACAGACTCGATGGTATCCTTTAACTGGGCCAGTCCCACCAGACTTAAGATGTCTGAATTCATAGGGATGATCAGATGATTGGAAACAGAATATGCATTCACCGTCAGCAGATTTAAAGCCGGCGGTGTGTCTATGATAATATAATCATATTCGTCGATAATCGGCTGAATGGCATTCTTTAAAATCGTCTCCCGGTTGGAAGGGAATTTCTCCAGGCCGCTGCTGCTTAAGGTGATGTCAGAAACCAGCAGATCTCCATATTCGCTTTTCACCAGCGCGTCGCGGATGGGGACAGTGCCCTTTAATACGTCCAGGATGGTGTAGCGATTGTCCGTATCTGCACCTAGACAAAATCCCAGATTCCCCTGAGGGTCTAAGTCAATGCCCAGAACCTTCCTGCCAGACAGGAAAATCCCAGAAGTCAGCGCCGCGGAGGTGGTGGTCTTCCCCACACCGCCCTTCTGGTTTGAAACTGTGATAATGATAGACAAAACAGTACCTCCAAAATGTGAAATTTCTAAAAATGATTTTTCCAAACATTAATTTTATTATATAACATGTCGATAAATAAGTATAGATAAAAAATGAAATTTTTCAAGGTATTGATTTCCGATTGCCGCAGCCTTCAGCCAGACAGAGGCAGGGGCAGCAAGGGATTCTGCCAAATATTCAGGGAAGAAGAAAGCCGGAAAAAGCCGGTGTGGCAGAGTCGGGCCAGACAGGAAGCAGGCCCGTCGATATCAAAGTGAAAGGAGCAGATAGAAGATGGCAAGTGTATCAAGTACCAGCAGCTTAGGGAATACATCATTAAGAGGCTTCGGCGGTATGGCATCCGGTATTAACCGTGATGAGATTATCGAGAAGATGACTCTTGGCACCACCACCAAGATAGCGAATAAGAAAAAGGATATGCAAAAGCTTCAGTGGAAGCAGGAGGCGTACCGGAATATCAGTGATCAGATTCTGGATATCTCGGATAATTATGCCAGCTATGCATCGGGGAGTAATTTGAAGGATCCTATGGCGTTTGCGAAGAGTATTGTTTCGATCCATGGACGGGATACAGCGACACAGTTTGTACGAGCCAGCGGAACCTCCAGCATGATTGAGAACGTAGCCCTTACAGGAGTAAAGCAGCTGGCTACCTCTACCGTGAGACAGTCGAATCAGCATATCAGCAATGTGGGACTGAAGACGGATTTAAAAGATTTGGATCAGAAATTCAGTTTTTCTAACCTGGAAGGCGGAAGGCTTACCTTCGGTATTCCCAATGACCAGGGAGGATATGACAAGACGGTTACCTTTTCATTTCCAACCGCTTATATGGAAAATGGTGAGGAGAAGCGTCTGAATTATGTTCCTAAAACACCAGAAGAAGCAGAGGTATTAGTAAATCATTTAAACAAAGCTCTGGAGGAACAGAACTTAAACTTTGGAGAAGGGAAAGATGGCTTCAAATTTGAATATGACAAGGATACGGATCAGATTAAACTTACCGGCGATACTGGCGGCTATAAGATTGCATTAGACAGAACAACGCCATCTGTGCTGGAGGGCTTGGGCTATGACAGAAAGGCGGATGAAAGAACCATTGATATAAATAGCTTTAGCAACAGCATAAGCGGGAAAAAGTTCACCGAGACTTGCCAATATGAGCGCTCTGCATTAGACTTAATGGTTGGTGAGAAGCTTACGTTTAATTATGACGGAAGTAAAAAAGAAATCGAGCTGGTGACGAAAGAGGAAGCAGAGGAGCTCAGAAACCTAAAGAAAGCAGATGGTACTACTCCTGCAGATATGTCAGAGAAGATGCAGAAGCTGGCCGACAATATCCAAAAACGGTTAGATAAAGCATTCGGTGAAGGGATGGTTACTGCTAAGATTGGCGATGGAAAGGGCAATGGCGATTCCTTAACTTTTGATACAAAGAAGGATTCCAGCACCATATCCGTTACATCCAATAACTATACCTTATTAACGAACATGGGGCTTGAGTACGGCGCTTCAAATAAGATTAACCTGAACGGAACCTTGGCTCAGAATAAGGATGCATTGAATCTTACCGACGATGAGCTGAAGGGCTTTGTGAATAATGGAAAGCTATCTCTTAAGATCAATGGCGTAACAATTGACGGCCTCACAGAAAAAAGCACCATTAAGGATATTCTTTCAAAGATCAATAGCTCTGATGCCGGGGTAAAAGCTACTTATGTAGAGTCCACAGGCCAGTTCATGCTGGTGGCGTCAGAAACTGGAGCAGCGAGAAAAATTGATGTGGAAGCCGGGGAAGGAAAAGGCGGTTCTGCTTTAGCGCAAAAGCTGTTTATGGCTACAAATCCAGATGGAACAGAGGATACGAGCAAAACAATCGATGGTAAGGATGCGATCATCGAAGTAAGCTATGGTAATGGAATTAAAGTTGATATGGAGCGCGCGTCCAATACATTTGACCTAGAAGGTTTAAATATTACAGTATCCGGTGTATTTGGCGGTGAGTGGGCGGAAACCACAGATACCACAGCTGCAGAAGCGGCAATTCAAAATGGCGATTTGAATTATAAAAAGGTTGACGGGAAATACATGAAATGGAACGCCAATACCTCAGAAACCGTCACCTTCAGCGCCAAAGCCGATGTAGATGGCACAGTAGAGAAGGTAAAGAAATTTTTTGAAGATTTCAATAAGCTGGCTACCGATATCAACAATGAAGTCCGTACCCGTCCCGACAGCTCCTATGAGCCTTTAACCGACGAGCAGAAGGATGAGATGGATGAGACCTCCATTGAAAACTGGGAGAAGAAGGCAAAGCAGGGTATGCTTTACGGCGATTCCGTAATGCGTGATCTGAACCTTGACATCCAGGGTATCTTTACGAAGATGATGCAGAATGGCGCCAGCTATGAGGACTTAAAGGAGATTGGAATCACCTATTCGGAAGACTGGGGTGACGGCGGCGTCCTGGTATTTGACGAGGCAACCTTCCGTACCGCTATGGAAAAGAATCCGGAGAAGGTTTCGAATATTTTCGCTGGAGGCGGTAATGTGAAGAAGGGTCTGATCAGCACGGTAGAGGATACCTTCACACCTTACGCCACCAAATATGCCTCCAAGAACCCAGGACCCAACGGAGGTTCCTATGGACGTCTGATCGAGGTTGCAGGCTCCTCCAAGAAGCCTACCACCTTGATGAATAATGAGATTTACAAGCAGTTAAAGGAGATGGAGGACGCGATCGCTGTACTCCAGGATCGCTTAAAGGTAGAGCAGGATCGCTATATTTCCCAGTTCACCACCATGGAGTCGCTGATTAATAAGATGAATACGCAGTCCAGCTATCTGTCCCAGATCACAGGCTAGTGAATGTACACTAGTATGAGTGCTGACAGAGCCGGATAAGCGGGATTTTAGGAAGGGATTCGATGAACGGATATAGTCAATATAAAGAAAAGAGTATTTATTCCATGTCAGGCCCGGAGCTGCTGCTGCTGGTCTATGATGAGGCCATCAAGCGTCTGACCAGGGCTGAGATTTCACTGGAGGATAAAAACTATAAGGATTTTGAAGACTGTCTGAACCGGACGACGAAGATCGTCCGGTACCTGGAGGATATTCTGGACATGCAACAGCCCATTGCCTGGGATTTGAAGCGGATTTACGACTATCTGGTATATGATTTGAGCCGTGTCCGGGCAGGCAGGGAACGGCAGAAGAGTGAGATTGGCCGTATCCGCCACATTCTTTCCGAATTGAGAGAAGCGTTTAATGGAGCCAGCAAGAAGGTGAGCGATAATCATATCGTCATGGAAAAAGAGATCAGAGGGTAGGCGAGAAGATGGCACAGGCAGAGCTGGATGTGACGAAGGTGATGATTCTCCTTCAAAGAAAGTGGAATGCGATTCAGGAGATGAACCGCCTGACCCGGGAGATGGAGGATACTTTTGCCCGCAATGATGAAGTTTCCGTTGATATGCTGTTGCAGCTTCGGGAAGATGAGATGGGGAAGGTAGACCACTGTATGGAAGAGATCTGGCAGATGGGAGAGGGAGACGCCCAGGTATTTGGGAGACTCTGTCAATTGATTCAATCCGATCCAGAGGAGGTCAGCCGGAACACTCCGGAGGAGAAGAAGATCTGTGAGATACGGAAAAAAACCCAGTCTCTGCTGGATGAGCTTCGGAAAGCAGATCAAAGGCTGAGCCAGAGAATGGCTGGTAAAAAATCTTTCTATAAGAAGTGAGAATTTATGAATCAATTATTATTTGAAGGTCGTGCGCTGGTGGGGATTGTTTCCTCCATGGTTCGTCAGGATGATCTGCGGATTATGCATAGTCGTTTAGATTGGGAGAGGATGTTCCGCCTGTCTGACTTCCACAGGGTGGCAAATGTGGTCTACCTTGGGATTTTAGGACATGGGGACGCTCTCCCGGATCGGTGGAAGGAGCGCTTTTTTGAGAGATATCAAGAAGCGCTCCTCTTCGGCGAGAACTGCAGGGAGATGACCCAGGAGCTTTTATCCTGGCTGGATATGCGGGAGATTTCCTGCACATTGCTTACCTATGAATACATTCGGGATTTTTACAAGCTTCCGGAGATGGCGCAGAACAGCGTGCTACAGATTCTCCTGGATGAAGAGAATTATTTTCTGGCAAAAGGATATCTGGTGGATCTGGGATATGAGACTGACCAGACCTATAAAGGATTTGGGGAGAGGATGCGGAGAGTAGCAGGGATTTCTGTTATTCTCTATCATACCTTGCCCTATCGGACAGCAAAGTACAAAAAGTATATGACCAGACTGCTGGAGACGGCTTGCATGAAGGAGCCCTATCAATATATCCGCATGCTTCCGGAGGAGAGTGAATTTGTTTACCGGATGGCAGGGGCAGCCTATCGCTATGTATCGGACGAACTGACCATCCGGGAGGTTTTGGATCTTTTTGTCTATCATCAGGCCAGACGGGATGGAATTAACATGGAAGCTGTCCAGAAGCGGCTGGAGGAGTTTCAGATCGGGGGACTGGCGGAAAAGATACTTCGGATAGCCTATATGTGGTTTGGGGACAAGAAGGATCCCTATTTTACCACCCAGCCGGAGGATATGGCTTCCTTTGATGTACTGGAGGATCGTCTCCTGACGAAGGGAATCATTAACCATGAGTCGGATCCCCAGGCGCTCCGGCTTCAAAGCCTGCTTCAGAAGGAGCTTGACCGAGAGCGGCGAGGAGAGGGGCGGGAACTGCAAAAGGAGAAGATACAGAAATATTTTGGGGAAATTATGCGCAAGGTGCGCTGGGCATTTCCAGATTTTCGCTATATGGCTTCGATTTATCCTATCCTGGAGAAGCTTCCGATTCTTCTTCCCTTCTTTTGGATACTCAGGGGAACCAGATTACTGCTGCGGGTGTTTCGGTGAACAGCATTAAAAGAGATAATTCCGGAATCTGAAACGCCGAATTACCAACTAATAAAAGAAAAGCTCTATGACAAAATCACTAAGTCATAGAGCTTTTTATTATCATTCTGGTTTATTCTGCTTCTGTAGGATGGAGTGAAGCATCCAAACAGAGCTGATATCCGGGGAGAGAGCGGTTTTATTGGTCTGCTCTGCTTCCGAAAGTTCTTCCCGGAGGATGGAAATCTGTTTTGGCGCATCGATAGCCAGGCGCACGCCATCCGCCGCACATTCGATTACGGTGATGCGGATATCCTCACCGATTAAAAGACTTTCATTTTTTTTGCGTCGAAGTATCAGCATAGGGTCACTCCTGTTCCGGGCTATTTGTCGGTGCGGTAATTGATGGGAAGGAACGCAGCTTGTGGCGATACTCATACTGAGAGCTCTTTAAAATCACCTGCATTCCATGACGGGTAATAGGATTAATTACCAGCGGACATTTTAAATTCACCGTATTTTCCAGATAATCGCTCTGAACTACACAGATGGCATAGTAGGATAACTCCTCGCTGTCTGCCACCTTTAAGCAGGCCAGCTCTTCACTGGCCAGCTGGGGGGCGTAATCCGGATAAAGGAAAAAGGGATTAATCAACACGAAAACCACATGGCTTTCTTCCACTGACAGCATCAAGAGAATGGAATCATCCGACTCCTTCATGCGCAGAAGCAGGTAACGGGTCAGGTGAGGAAAACCGAAGATTCCGTCGGGGAAAATCAGCAGGTCTTCCTCAGCATAATCTACTGTGCCATAATCAGTTTGTATTGTCATAAAGTCAAGCTCCTATGTGAATAGATTTACATTCCCGCCGGAAGAATTCAAGGGGGGAAGATAATTGTAGCCGCCAAGATATTCCACATGTACCTGGGGCCTCTGGGTAATGATGGTCATCACCATAGGCGGAAGATAGGTCAGCTCCCCCTTCGCCACACGCATCTCGAAGGCGCCACGCTCTGCTGTATAGGATGTGCTGGGCTCCATGGAAATATTCTGGCTGGGAGCCGGAGCCGCGGAGACAGCAGCAGCGGTAACCGCTGGATCTGTCACAGTGCTGGTCGGGACATCTGTGGCGGACGCGGATAAATTTGTGGATGCAGACGCCACCTTCATAGGATTGGGCTGAGCGGCAATGGCCTGTGCGTGACGGGTAGCCATCTGCTGAAAGGAAGTATTGGAGCTGCTTTGAAGCTGCGGTGTGACGTTAACATTAGAACGGGAAGAAAAGGTGCGATTAATCTTAGCCAGATCTTCCACGGAAATAGAGCCGCGGGAAGCGGAGGCCTGCATCGTCCGATGGCGGGCCAGGGCCTTCCTCCTCTCAATATCTACGGAATCAGGGTTAACCAACCGGGCATTCTGGGTGTAACGCATAATGCGGATGGGATCCGATGTGATCTTAATAAGCGGTTGCATACATACGCCTCCTTTTACCTGTGTGCCTCCCGCCGGAAACACATAAAAATACATTTAAACAATCAATCGCATTAACGCATAAAATCAAAGAGAGAGGATGACAGAAGCTGGGATCCTACCTTTAATGCTGCATTATAGGAATACTGATTATTGTACATCTCCATAACGGCCTCATATGGGTCAGCGCCCCAGACATCAGTATACTGTTCGGTCAGGTTATCCGCAGCCAGCTTCAGCTTAGAATCCATGTCATCCATCAGCTTATACTTGGTTCCCAGATCTGAGAAGAAGGTGCTGGTGGTATATTCCGCCTGGGTCATGTCAGAGATGACAGTGCCTAAGGTATCGAACATTTCTTTATGAACTTTCTCATAGTCATCTGTATTTTCTGCCTGCAGATTCTTATCGATGGACTGCACGGCTGTTCCGATCAAGCCTAAAGGCCCTTTGGCTAGATTCTCTAAAAAGATATTAATATCGTCCTGACCGTTGGTTTGCAGAGCGCCGTTTTTTACTGCATCGGTGGTAACCCCAGCCAGAACATTCAGACCAGAAGTATAAGTGTCTAAAAGAGTATCCCGGTCACGGATGGTGCCGTAGCCGATGTCCAGAGGACCCTGCTCCTTCATGGCACGGATGAGATCCTTTGCAGCATCGTCTTTCGCCTGTCCAGTTAATTCCTCCCACTCGCCCGCTGCATTCTTTTCCACTAATGAATAACCATATTCGCCGGTTTTTTCATCCTGCTTCAGCTGCATATGAAATTCTTTTGCTTCTTTATTCGGATCATCCGGAAAGATGTGGGAAAATGTAAGGACACTTCCGTCACCGCTTAGGGAGAATGGCGGGTTTGATACATCATTGCCACCAAATACGTAAAAATCCTGATACTGGCCGTTTAAGTCATTCACAATGGAATGCATCTTCTGCTGAAGATCATCCCGAAGGCTGGCTAAGGCAGAGCCTGTGGTGGTGTCGGTCCTAGCATACTGAACCTGCTGCTTCGCCTTCTTCAGAATATCGTGGATATCGCGAACCTGTAACTCTTGCTGGTAAATACGGTTCTGCACATCTTTGATCAAAGATTTCTTGCTTAAGGTGTCCAGGTACTGATTATCAATCATCTTGCTCTGGTAGTAGGCAAGAGGGTTTTCTGCCGCCGCCTCATATGCCTTCGTGCTGGAAACCTTATTAAAGCTTTTGATTAATTGTGCGTGGACATTATTGGCAGATGAAGTGAATTTTTTATAAACGGATGCATTGGTTACACGCATAAGATTACCTCCTGGTATTAACGTCCTACGACGCCGGTATTATTAATTAAGATGCTCAGGGCCTCATCCAGGGTGGTCATCAGGCGGGATGCGGCTCCGTAAGCAGACATATACATCATCATGTTGGATGCCTCTTCATCCAGGCTGACGCCGGAGATGGAATCCCGGGAGGACTGAATGCCGTTTAACACAGTAACATTCGTCTTTAATGCCTGGGTGTTGCGGGCAGAGTCATTTGCCAATACGGTTGAAGTATAATTCATGAAATCGGAGAAGGTATTGCCCTTCAGGTCATACTTAGCAGGATCTGCAAACAGGTTATTGCCAGCCGCGTCCTTTAAGCTGCCGATGCCGTAAGGATAGGTGGCACCCATGGCCTCCAGCATATTGATCACGGTATCATTGGCATTGCCCTCTGGATCACTCGTAGTGGATAACTTTACTTCGCCGCTGACCCATTTTGCATTAATTCCGATATTGGCAGCGGTAATACCATCTTTGGTGTTTGTGGTTTTGTCCACAAGAAGGAATTGATCATTCTTTGTTGCCGGATCCGCGCCGTTAATATTAAGGGTATTTATAACATCGGCGAAAACTTTTGCCAGGGTATCCAGCTGGTCACGGTAATATTCATATCCCTTTACCTGGTTCAGTCCGGCCGTTTTGCCATCTTGCCAAAGCATATCCAGGCTGGCCTGAATGGAGCCGGAGTCTTCAGCAAAGTAAGATGTCTTATTCGCGAGCCCTGTTTGGGAAATCTCTACTTCCTTAACGGTTGCACCACCACCGGCATTTTTCGATACGGATTCTGCTTCTGTAAAAGTGATTTTTACAGTGGAGGGATCAATGTCTTTTTCGCTGGGATAAGGATTACCATCTTTATCCGATGCCTCAATTTTCAGCTGTCCATAATTCTCATCCTTTACCCCTTCGGTTCCATCCACCAGGGTCAGTCTTTGGGTAGCGCCAGTGCCATCCTTATACAGCATCTCCACCTTCAAATCATCGGGCCACTCCTTGCGGAAGAGGGCGTTCCCCTTACCGTCATACTCGAATCCCTGGTGGGCTGCGTCTTTATAATAGGAAACCTCGATGGGAATGTAGCTGGCCAGCTCATCCAGAAGTACATTCCGCTCGTCCATCAGCTCTAAGCTGGGCTGTCCGGCGATCTGATTAGTCTTGATCTGGCGGTTCAGATTTCCGATCTGCATTAAAATATCATTTACATTCTGTACTGCGCCCAATTCGTTTACATTGGTTCCGTCCAGCTTGGAGTACTCGGACTTCTCCGCCTCATCCACCTGCCTGGACGCGTCATTTAAAAGATTGGTTAAAGACTTTATTCTGGAACGGAGCTCAGCCTCGTAAATGGGGTCATTCACCTTGCCCAAATCGTGGATGCTGGTAAGAGCAGAGCGAATATCATCAAAGGCATACTGAATGCCCTGAATCTCACTTTCATCAAAAATATCCGCAAGCCGGTCCAGAGATTTCTGCATAGCATCCGTATACCCAGACTTCTTAATCTGGTTCCGGTACTGGATATCCAGGTAGGGGTCGCGGATCTGGGTCACTGCGTCCATGTGCACGCCGAAGCCCACCACTACCTCAGAGCCATTGGCATAGTGAGAGACGGGGTGGGTGTAGTTTACGCTGGATGTCTGCAGCGCCTGGCGGGTGTAGCCCACGGTGTTCATATTTGCAAGGTTTTGGCCGGTGATGTCCAGTCGCTTCTGATTCGCCTGGATAGCGGAGAGGGCGGTGGAAAAACCGGCAAAGGTTGCTCGTATCATATCATATCCTCCAAATTCTATACATATCGATCTTTCATCTTTGAGTGGGGCGGGGTATTCAGACTTACATCTCCCGCGTTATCGTAGGAAGCGCCGCCCTGCTGGGCTGCTATGGTCTGAATCTCGTGGAGCCTTACCTGGATGATCTGCTCCGCCGCCTTGCGGGAGTGCTCCAGATCCTTTAGCTCCTGCTCCAGGGCAAGGAATAAGGGCTCCAGCTTTGTCCGCTGCCGCAGGGACGCCTTATCCAGGATCTGCCGGAAGGTGAGCGACTCCCACCCCAGCTCTCCGGACAGGCGGATGCGCTTCTGCTCCAGGCCACGCAGCTTTAAGATGAGGGCCTGCTCCTCCTGAATGTAGCCGTCCATTAGTCCATGACGCTTTTCGGAAGCGGCATTTGCCTTCGCTGTTTCGATTTGTGAAATCGAGGAGGCCAGGCTGGTCAGCTCTTCGATGACAGCGGTAAACTCCTCGAATGGGGTCAGTGTGGTTTGTTCCATAAAATGCGGGTAAACTCCTTTCTAGCTTAAACCAAGCAGTCTGCCTGCGATTCGCTGTGCATTAGGCTGGTAGGTGCCCTCTGCGATCCGGCGGCTGAGATCCTTCACCCGCTCCGGGCTGGCTCCCTCACCGATCTGGGCAGCCGTCCGCTGGGCCAGCATCCGGGCAAAGCTTTCCTCATCATCCTGGGCAGCCTGGGGTCTCCGGATATTTACCGTGTCATAGTCCCCCCTGGCCTTTTCTGCACGGGGCGTGTATTTGCTCTGTGTGGTAACCTGGGGCCGGTAGCCGGTGTTCTTTAGGGTCTGAAATGTTATATTCATAAACGGCCTCCCTTCTTAAAAATCCGGAAGAAATATGTGCTTCCTTCGTATATCCATTTATTGCAAAACATTTATTTATATTAATGTTTATCGGCATTATTTGGCTGAGGATAAGGTAAAAGGGGGCTCAATCCTGCCTTTTTTGAAATTGTTGCTGAACAGAAGCAGTTACTTAAAATTTCCTGACAATTTTTACAAATTTAAATTCCATCTTGTGCAAAAAGAAAAAAAATAATATAATGAAAGAGCCATAAGAATTACAAAATTCTAATATTAGAGTAGAAAGTGCCGATATATTTAAAATAGGTACTTTTTTGTGAATAATTGGTGAACAGGGGTAGAAAAGGCTATGGCAAATATTTTACAGGTGACGCCGAATCTCAGTACGGAAAACCGCAACATTTTAAATCCCCAGGATCCCAGGAGTAATGCGAATAATCCTGCGATTCATAATCCGGTGGACCCTACCCGCGTGGTACGGGCCGACGGAAGGGACGGAGAACAGACGGGGAATGCCGGGCAGGAGGATTTATTCAGCGCCATTAATTATGAAAGCAATTACGGCGCTTTTATCAAGGGCCTGGGAGAAGGCGGCGATCTTGCCACAGCGATGGAGCGGCTGCTGTATACGGATATGGCGGGGCTTCAGGGAGCGGAGCGGACCGAGGTGGCGGCTCTGGTGGAAAAGCTTCTCCTGTCAGTGCGGATGGATTCCCCCCAGGAGCTGGTGGACTTTCTCCAGGGCCAGGGAGATGTGCAGGCCAGATTCACCGGAGATTTCTTTAATCAGCTCCGTACGATTATGGCACAGAATCCCTCTAAAAGCCTTTGGGATTCGGCGCTGTACTTTTTAAAAGGATATAATGACTATACCTCCGGGGCGCATCTTTTGCAGCAGATGCGTTCCCTCATGGGGGATATTGAGCAGCTGCTTCTCCGATCCTACCGGGAGGAATTCAGAGACCTGGCGAATCTGATGGACTGGCAGGCGGAGAATGGAAACACGGCGGCGAATACCGGTGTTTTAAATAACCGTCTGATCCCATTCCTGGCCTCCTATGTGTCGGGAACCCATGATTACGGGGCTGTGCGGGAGGCGGCTATGATGCTGGTATTCCAGGCGGTCCGGTATCAGAATGGGGAGAAGAAGGGCATCGAAAAGCTTTTCGAGAATCTTTTGAACAGCCGGGGCTTTGCCCGGCTATTTAAGGGAGATACCGAGGAGGCTCTGGACAGCCTTTTAAAGGCGGGCTCCAGGCAGATGCAGCGCCCCACAGACGGAGTTTCCAGCTGGCTTGCGGAGATCGAGGGTGGGAATCCCCAGGCTCAGAGCGCACAGCGGGATTTTGCTGACGGGATAGCGAATCTCCTCCTGAAGGGGGCGAACGGCCAGGCAGGCCTGGAGAATGTTCAGCAGTTTTACAGCATTATGAATGGAATGCTTTTAAATGAAAGTGTGTTCATGCCGCTGCTTCATTTCCTGCTTCCCTTCCAGTACGAGGAGAATAATGTTATGTCCGAGATGTGGGTGGACCCGGACGCCAAGAAGGATAATGGAGAGGACGGAGGGCGGAAGATCAAGCTGTTTTTAAAGTTTGACATCCAGAACCTGGGAAAGTTCGAGCTTTTGATGACCATGCTCAACCGGGAGTCCCGGATGGAGCTGATGGTGCCGGGAGCCCTGCTGAACCAGAATAAAAAGATCCAGACAGAGGTTTCTGAGATATTAAAGAGGAATGGCATCCGTCTGAACCAGCTTATGGTGCGGGAGCGGGTGCGCGACCGCCGGGTGGACGAGGTATTTCCGGAGATTCGGGAAAAGGAGAGAACCATTAATGTCAGAATTTGATGATTTGATGCGCCAGAAGGCGGTGGCGCTGAAGTATAATCCGGAGAAGAACGGAGCGCCGGTGATCGTGGCCTCCGGCATGGGCTACATGGCGGAGCGGATTACAGAGACAGCCATGGAGGCGGGGGTGCCGGTTTACGAGGATGATTCCCTGGCCACGCTTCTGACTCAGCTGAAGCTGGGGGCGGAGATTCCCAGGGAGCTGTATCAGGCGATTGTGGAGATTTATATCTATTTTCTGGGATATGTTCCGGGGCAGGAGGAGATAAAGGAAGCCCTGGAGGGGGAGGAAGCAGCACAGGAAGTGCCGGGAGATGAGGAGCAGTGACACGAAAGGCTCACCTTATAAATTCAGGAGGTTTTGAATATGGTTCAGAAGATGAGGCGATTGAGCGTACTGCTGTTTGCAGGCTTATGGATTTTATCTGCGCCCTTTGAGGTGCTGGCTGCCACGAAGCCGATTAATACGGTAAATGTAAAGGTTTCCTCGAAGCTGGAGGTGGGCAGCAGCCTGCCGGAGATTACCATCGGCAGCGGGAGCGCCGCAGACGGCCAGGTGGTGGTCAGCCCAAGCGGTTCTCATTACACAGTTACGGAAGCAGAGTGGGTGGATAAGAATTCCAAGGAGGTAACTCCGGCGGATGAGCCCAGGATGCGGGTGGTGCTGGAGCCGGATGATGTGAGTGAATATTATTTCCTTGCCAGCTACAAGGAGTCTAATGTTAAGGTCAGCGGCGGCACCTTTGTGTCTGCCAGACGGGAGGGGGATACCCTGGTGGTTACTCTCCGGGTGAAGCCGGCAAAGGGAAATTATGACGCGCCCAAGGACGCTTACTGGAATGAGCGGAATCTGGGCGAGGCCAGATGGGAGAAGCCGGAGAGCGATTCCGGCTATTACGAGCTGCAGCTGTACCGGGACGGCAAAAGTGTACATAAGGTGTCTAAGACCTCTTCCAACACCTATAATTTTTACCCCTATATGACCAAGGCCGGGGACTACAGCTTCCGGGTGCGGACCATTCCCGGGAATGACACCCAGAATAAATACGGCAAGCGCAGCGACTGGCTGGAGTCCGGGGAGCTGCAGATCACAGACCGGTATGTCTCCGACGGAAAGGGCCAGCAGAATGCCAAGCCTTCTGTGGAAAAGGGGACAGAGGACACAGTAGGCTGGTTTAAGGAGGGAGGTATCTGGAGGTACCGCTATCCCGATGGCAGCTTATGCCAGAATGGCTGGAGCCAGATTAATGATCTGTGGTATTATTTTGATGGCAATGGGACTATGGTTACCGGATGGCAGCTGGTGGGGAATGAATACTACTACCTCCATAACAATGGCCAGATGGCCCTGGGCTGGAATAAGATTAATAATCAATGGTATTTCTTCCGCACAGAGGAGGAGTATCCACACCCTACAGGGAGCATGGTGTCCTCGGGCTGGAGGATCATCGGGCCGTATTACTACTATTTTAATACAGACGGCAGTCTGTTCACTGGCTGGCTGCAGCTGAATGGGAAGCTGTATTATCTGAATACGCTGGACAACAGCCTTACAGGGGCTATGTTTACCGGCTGGATCCGCAGGGATGATAAGACGTATTTTGCAGATTCCAATGGGGAGATTATGCAGGGCTGGTGCAAGATCGATGATCTGTGGTATTATTTCTACCCGGGTTCCGGGGAGATGGCCCATGATACTCAGATCGAGGGCCTGGTGATCGGATCCGACGGCGTGTGGCGTGAGTAAAGCGTACCGCCTTACGATTCACGGATGGTATTTTCGAGGTGTTTGCACCACAGGGCCGTGAACCGTAACCGCAAAGCGGCAGAGTCTCAGACAGCAGGAGGAGAAAAGGATGAAGTATATAGATTGGAAGCAGGTGAGGCGGCAGGCAGCTGCCGGCTGTGCCTGGGTGATGGCAGTGATGCTTCTTTTCACTGGCTGGGAGCTTAAGGCCTACGGGGCTAATGATTCCAGCGTGATCGAGAGCCTGACTGTGAATGTAAAGACTACCTATGGAGAGCCGGAGGAGATCCCTCAGCCGGAGATTACAGTGAGCGGCACCGGCTGCTCTCTGGGAGATATTCAGTATCAGACAGATTATGACCGGTGGAAGCCGGGGAAAAAGGTGCGGATCGAGCTGACGGTTCATGCAGAAGATGGAAAGGTGTTTCCTGTTTCCCTGACCAGGTCCCAGTGTAAGGTCACAGGGGCAGATTTTGTGTCCGCCAGGGCTCTGGACGACGGCAGCCTGCAGGTGAAGGTGAATTATAAGCCGGTTACGGTGCTGGGAGATACCACCAAGGCAGGGTGGAGCTCGAAAAACAGCGGCCGGGCGGTGTGGAAGAGCGTGGAGTATGCCACCGGATATTCCCTGGTGCTTTACGGGGATGACAAGGTGGTGAAGCGCCTGACATTGGATACCAATTCCGTGGACCTGACGGATTTTATGAAGGATGATGAAAAGACCTATACTTATGAGGTAAAGGCCATTCCCAGGACCTCGGAGGAGAAGAAGTATTTAAAGGAAGGGAATTTCGTGGCCTCCACCGAGTCTGAGCTGGACTGGAGCGAGGTGGATAATGTAGGGACCAATGACGGCGGTTCGGTGAAGGGGAATACCTATGTCCGGCCGGACGGCAGGAAGGAAACTAATACCTGGAAGAAGATTTCCGGCTTCTGGTACTATTTTGACCAGAATGGGAATATGGCTAAGGGCTGGCAGGCTGTGGACGGCTTCTGGTATTATATGGATGCTGCTGGCAGGATGCAGACCGGCTGGGTAAATCCGGACGGAAACTGGTACTATCTGCTGGAAAGCGGCGGCATGGCGGTAGGCTGGCTGCAGCCGGAGCCTGGGATATGGTATTATCTGGACGGATCCGGCAGGATGTGCCGGGGCTGGAATTTTATCAATGGCAAGTGGTATTACCTGAATCCGGACAGCGGCAGGATGCACACAGGCTGGCTTTTGGAGAATGGCCAGTGGCGCTATCTCTTCAGTGACGGCAGCATGGCAGTGAACGGCGTCATTGACGGCTGGAGGATCGGCCCGGACGGGATCGCCGTGCCGGAAGCTTAAAGTAAACTTGAATGCCGCCTATCCGGCGGCGGATTTTTAAAGTAAACGATAAGACAGGAAAAGGAGCAGATACATATGGGACTTGTAACATCCGTATCCGGTTTGGATGGTTTAAACCTTCAGAAAGGAGGTGCTTCCCGGACAGAACAGAGAGAAGACGTTACCTTCAAGTCTGTGTTTCAGAGCAAGATCAGCAGCGGCTCTGAGAGCATGGATGCTATCTTTGAGGAGGCGGCGGCGAAATATAATATACCTGTGAATTTGATCAAGGCAGTGGCAAAGGCGGAATCAAGCTTTAACCCTAATGCAGTTTCCCACGCAGGGGCCATCGGCGTGATGCAGCTGATGCCTGCCACGGCCCGTTCCCTGGGGGTGAGCAATCCCTACGACGCCAGACAGAATATTATGGGCGGAGCCAAGTATTTAAAGGAAAACTTAGACCGGTTTAACGGGAATGTAAGCCTGGCCCTGGCAGCCTATAATGCCGGCCCCAACAGTGTCCAGAAGTATGGAGGGATCCCTCCTTATAAGGAGACACAGAATTATGTGAAGACCGTTACCTCCTATATGAACGGCGGGACGATTTACTCAGGGAAAATGGTGAATACGGATTCCTCTTATGGACAGTCCTACAGCCAGCTGGCCGGACTCTATGGCTATGGCAGCCTTTACGGAGGCTCCAGCCAGGTGGGAAGCCTTCTGGGCACCTCTTCCAGTCAGTCCTCAGGCATGTCCGGTCAGCTGTCCAGCCTGTATGGCTATGGAAGTCTCTACGGAAATCAGCTGGGTTATGGAGGCGGTGATGTGATGGGGATGCTCCTTAGCTCTGCATCTGCAGGAGAGGACGGAGACACGGTAACCATGAGCAAGGAGAGCTATGCCAGTCTGATTCAGATGCTGCGTCTCCAGATGATGATGAATGCCAGCCGCGAGGTAGGGACCATTAACATATAATCAGAATCAGGATCACGCAAAAAGTTAGTTCGGAGGGGGATAGGCAGACATGGTATTAAAGGATTGTGAAAACTGTCTGGTGTATGGAACAGATAACCGTCCGCTGGCGAAGGCCAGGGTGGAGCTGTACGGCGAGGAAGGAATCCGCTTGTTTTTCCGCTACAGCAAGCTGCGCAGCATCCGGGTGAAGACCTATACGGATTTTTACGATGGCCAGCAGGGGGTGGTCCGGTGCCAGTGTGAGCTAGTGATTCAGAAGAACCACGAGTCCACCAGGCTTCAGGAGCCCTGGATGGCGGAGTGTGCCATTCTTAAGGTACAGGATACCTTTCAGCGCCAGAAGGATCTGCGGGTGAAGGTGAATATTTCCACAGAATTTACCTCAGAGAGCCGGAAGTATTTTTCAGGGAAAATCGAGAATATCAGCGCGGGAGGCTTATTTTTAGTGACCTCCCAGGTGCTGGAAAAGGGGGAGCATTTTATCTTCCGCAACCAGTTTTCCCAGGAATCCTTCCAGATAGAGGCAAAGGTTCTCCGGGTAGGGGGACTGGTAAAGGGTGAGTTCAGCTATGGCTGTCAGTTCGTGGGCCTGTCCATGGATGCGGAAGCAGCTATCCGGAAGTTTGTCTACACCAAGCAGAAGGAAAAGCAGAATATGCAAAGGAACCGAGGGCTGTGAAAATAAACCTGGTAATGATTGTAAGGAATGAGGAGCGGTGCCTGAAGCGGTGCCTTGAGGCGGCAAAGCCTTTGGTGGATCAGATGATCCTGGTGGACACTGGCTCTGAGGACAGGACAAAGGAGATCGCAGAGGAGATGGGGGCATTGGTTTGGGAGTTTTCCTGGGTCAATGACTTTTCGGCTGCCCGGAATTATGCCTTAAGCTTATCAGACGGGGACTGGAACCTGATTCTGGACGGGGATGAATATGTGCGGGAGGGAGACCGGAGAACCTTAGAGCAGGCCTTAAGCAGCCGGAAGGGGATGTGGATCGGAGGCATTACCCGGTATGACCCCTATTATGACGGAGAGGGAACCAGTGTAGGAACCTCCGTCCTCCCACGGCTTCTCCCCAGGGGGGTTCGCTATCAGGGGAGGATTCACGAGCAGCCGGAGGGGGATTATCCCTGCTACCCAGTAGGGCTGTCTGCGGATCATGATGGTTATCTGGTGGCAGATAAGGGGGAGCGGAATCTGGCTTACCTCAGGCAGGCTGTAAAGGAACACCCGGAGGATGGCTATTATCAATTCCAGATGGCCTCCACCCTGCGGAATTTAAAGCAGCTGGAGGAGAGCCTGGCTTACTTTCGAAGGTTTTACCGCATATCCAGAAGGAGGGACAGCTACCGCGCCGGGGGCGTGGTGCTGTATTTGTATACGCTGTTGGATCTGGGAACCCCGGGATGTCTGGATGAGGCCGGAGGGATCGTGGATCAGGAGGAGCGGTATCTGGGGAACTGGTCCGATTTCTGCTTTGTCTGCGGTTTATTTTATATGAAGCGGGTTTTGTCCGATGTAAAGAAGTATTATCACCTGCTTCCCAGGATCGAGAGCAGCTACCAGAAGTGCTTAAGGCTGGGCGAGCGCCCGGAGCTGGGAGGCGTGGTGGGAACCGGATCCTTTAAGGCATCCTATAACCTGGGGGCCTGGTATGAGGTCTCCGGCCAGAATGGGCTGGCGGTAAAGTACTATACTGTGGCGGCGCAGGAGGGCTATGAGCCGGCGAAGGCACGGTTAAGGGAGCTTGGAAGCCCCGCAGGGGAATAAGCTTGGAAAGAGAGTGAGCAGACAGATGGAGAATCCCATCAGACTTTCTCAATGTATGATTGTAAAGAATGAGGAAAAAAATATCGAGCGGGCTTTAACCTGGGGCCGGGAGCTTATGTGGGAGCAGATCGTGGTGGATACCGGGAGCACAGACCGGACTGTGGAGATCGCTCAGGCGCTGGGGGCAAGGGTGTATCATTTCTCATGGATTGACGACTTTGCTGCTGCGAAAAATTATGCCATAGACCAGGCCCAGGGGGACTGGATCGCCTTTTTGGATGCAGATGAGTACCTTCCGGCAGAGGATGCAGGGAAGCTGCCTGGATTTCTTAAAAGACTTTCCAGGGAGGGATATCACGCCCTGGTTGCCAGCTGGATTCAGGTGGAGGGAAATGAGACCCTTGATACAGAGGGAGAGGGCGGACTGGGATGGCGGGAAAGTGTGAAGGCAGATGGAAGCCGGGGCTTTTCCTTAGCCGGGACTCAGATTCGCTTTTTTTGCCGGAGGAGGGAGCTCAGGTATCGGGGAAGGATCCATGAGAAGCTCCATCTTGAAAAGGGGGCGCTGCGGCTCTTCGACGGCAGCCGGGAGTTCTCCATCTTTCATACCGGATACACGGATTCGGAGATGGATGAGAAGAAAAAGGTGGAGCGGAATATAGCCCTGATCAAGAAGGAGCTGGAATACCGCCCGGATGACTATCAGATGATGACGTATCTGGGGGATTCCTATTTTCAGCAGAAAAGGCTGGAGGAATCCGCCTGCTGGTACGAGCAGGCCGTGGCCCATCTGCCGAGGTATCTGGATGAACAGAATATTCAGGGGGCAATGATTTTTAAGCATCTTTTGGTGATCTATATGGACGCGACCTTTCAGGCTCAGAAGCCTTCCGCCCTTACCCAGGCCAGGACAGCCTATGAGAAGGCCATCCGGCGCTTTCCAAAGGATGGAGATTTTGATTATCTTATGGGACGGGGCTATGGAGATCTTGGACAGTTTGAGGAAGGAGCCCTTCATCTTTACCGGGGCATCCAGCTGCTGGATCGGTATGACAGCAAGGGCGGATCTGTGCTTCTGGCCAGGAACCTATTAGAGGCCTGGGAATGGTTAGCCCGGTGCTACTATGAGACCGGGAAGCTGGAGCAGTGCGCGAATACTGCCATCACCATCCTGCGGGCCGATCCCTGGCGGGAGGAAACGCTGAGGATCCTTTTAATGGCCTTTAAGCGGGATGAGGAGCTGGCGAGGGAGAGGGAGAGAGCCGGGATAGAGGGAAAGCAGGCCGCATCCCCGGCCCAGGTAATGGCCTTTTTACAGAACTTTTATAATTTCTCTGAGGAAGCGGTAGGGCCGATGGTGAGAAGAGCGGCAGAGGTGGCGGAGTATGCTGATCTGGAGGCGCTGCTGGGCACAGCCTGACAGGGGTCGAAACGTGCAGGTAGCGTCCCGCGAGCGTTTCCTGTGAGTGAAATTCACAGGAAACCCGAGGGCGGCGGCGCCAAAATGGACAGAATGGCCATTTTGTGTGCATTCTGTTGCTGTGAACGGCAAGGCCGTGAACAGTAACTCGAACCTGAGGGTTTCTGATAGCAGAATCAAACAGGAATTGACAAATCAGGAAAATATGGTTATGATAAAAAGAGAGGGACGCAGGTAGTTTGGCGCCCCTCCTAAATTTTGGATTAATTTCCGGCAGACTTTTAGCGGAAATTTAACAACCTGCCAATGAATGGCCTTGCAGGAAGAATTTGACAAAGGTATTTGACAAGGACATTTGGCAAAGGCATTTGGCAAAGACAGAATAAGAGACGAATGACAGGAGGAAAACACATGACAGATAATAAGTTCTTATTTGAGGAAGCGCCAGTATCACGAGCGGTGGCAACCATGGCAATCCCTACCATTATTTCCATGCTGGTGGTGGTGATTTACAACATGGCGGACACTTTTTTTATTGGACAGACCAATGACGCCATGCAGGTGGCGGCAGTATCCTTAGCCACACCGGTGTTTATGGTTTTTATGGCTCTGGGAAATCTTTTTGGAATCGGAGGAAGCTCTGCTATCTCCAGAGCCCTGGGAGAGAAACGGTTTGACCGGGCCAGAACCCTGGCTTCTTTTTGCTGCTACGGATCTCTGGGGCTGGGGATTATAATGGCGGCAGGCTTTCTTCTGGGGATGGATGGGATCCTGAAGATGATTGGGGCCAGCGAGAATACCTACGGATACGCAAAGGAGTATTTGACCTATATTTCCTTCGGCGGCCCCTTTATCATGTTTGGAACAGCCTTTGGAAATATTCTCCGTGGCGAGGGAGCTGCTAGGGAATCCATGATTGGAAACCTGATTGGAACTGTGGTGAATATTGTGCTGGATCCCATTATGATCCTGGCCTTTGGCTGGGGTGTGATGGGGGCGGCAGTGGCCACGGTAATCGGAAATGTGGCGGCCAGCCTCTTTTATCTTCTTTATTTTCTGCGGAAAAAGTCCAGCCTCTCCATCCGCATCCAGGATTTCCGGATGGGGGAGGGAGTGGCGGCCAGCGTGATGGCCATCGGGATTCCCGCCTCTCTCAACAACATTTTAATGAGCTGCGCGAATATTGTGCTGAATAATGTGCTGGCTCAGTATGGCGATACGCCGGTAGCGGCTATGGGTGTGGCCATGAAGGCAAATATGCTGGTGGTGCTTCTGCAGATCGGCCTCTGTGCCGGGATTCAGCCGCTGATCGGATACAATTACGGCGCCCGCAACAGCAAGCGGCTGAAGAAGGTATTTTGGTTCACCGGCCTTTGTGCGGTGGTGATGGGAACCTCCCTTACGGTTTTGATGGTCATTGCCAGGGAGGCGGTGATTCGTGCATTTATTAATGACGCTCAGGTCATTCAGTATGGGATCCAGATGGTGATTGCCCTGCAGATTGCAGGTCCGGTTCTGGGAATTCTGTTCCTGTGCATCAACACCATCCAGGGTATGGGAAAGGCGCTGCCCTCCCTGGTGCTGACCATCTGCCGCCAGGGGCTGGTGTTTATCCCCATGGTATTCCTTCTGAATCGGCTGTTCGGCCTGGATGGGGTGGTGTACGCCCAGGCGGTGGCTGATTTTATTTCGATTCTCATGGCGGCGGCTATTTGTCTGATAATTATCCGGCGGCTGGAGCGGCAGGACCGGGAGGGAGTGCAGGTATAAAAACGGACTGGTACATCGTCCAGCAACCATGGAAGCGGAGCGCAGCCCCAAGTGCGCCGTCAGACCTTCGGGCGTGGGGTGCGTCCCGTCCATTGCCGGCGCAGGAGGGGCTGCATGATGGTTTATTTGGAAAACGATTCAGAATGTGGGAAGCAGGGTGATTTGTGGCAGGAGGTGCATATGGAAGCAGATGGTTTAATTTTGGCAGGAGGAAAAAGCCGGCGGATGGGAGGGGTGCACAAGGGAGGCCTGATGCTTCACGGCCAGTCCCTGGAAGAGCGGATGATTCGGGAGCTTTTCCAGGAGGCAGGGACCATCTGGCTTTCCTATGGAACCCAGGTTCGGAAGGAGTATCCAGGCTGTCGATGGGTTCTGGATGAATTTCCGGACTGCGGCCCTATAGGGGGGCTCCACGCAGGACTGAAGCGGTGTGAGAGCCCGCTGCTGATGGTCTGCGCCTGTGACATGCCCTTTTTAACCATTGAGCTTTTCCGGTATCTGTATCACAGCTTAATGGAGACGGAGCAGGGGGAAAATATGCCTTACGATGGGGTGGTGCCAGTGGCCTTTGGCCGGGTGCATCCCCTGGCTGCCCTTTACCGGAAGGGGTTTTCTGCGGTTCTGGAGGGGCAGATCATAAAGGGAGATTACCGGCTTATCCACGGGCTGGAAGCGGGCAGAATCTTGTATCTGGATGTGACCGGGAAGGAAGGGCTGACGAGGATGCTGACCAATGTGAATACCCTGGCCCAGTATGAGGCCATTTCCCAACGCCCTCAGGTGATTGCAATCTGCGGCGTGAAAAATTCCGGAAAAACAACGCTGCTGGTACGGCTGATCCAGGCCCTCTCCAGGCGGGGGCTTAAGGCGGCGGTGATTAAGCATGACGGCCATGATTTTACCTGCGATGTGCCGGGGACAGACAGCTTCCGGTTTATGGAGGCAGGGGCCATGGGGACGGCGGTTTATTCCAGGAACCGGACTTTTCTTCACAAGCTGGGGGAGGCGGATGAGGAGTCGCTGATCTCACAGTTTCCTGAGGTGGATGTGCTGTTTATTGAGGGGATGAAAAAAAGCCGATACCCGAAGCTTGAGGTGATCCGGAAGGAGATATCCAGAGAACCGGCGTCGAATCCTGAGGGGAGATTTCTGATTGTAACGGACTGGGAGCCGGAGCATTTTTCAGAGCCGACAGCCGGGCTGGATCATGTGGAAGAAATTGTGGAGCGGATATTAGAGCAAATGAAAATATAATGTAAAGTATAAGAAGCGGTTTGTGTTGTGAGGGGTAGTGAAGTGTGCTACAATATTTTAAGATGCCAAAGGTTGCATTAAGAACGGACGTATGCCACGCATGATAAATTCTTGGAAGGGATATAATATCAAACATATAAGAAGGCTTAGAAAGGTGGTAGACGGTATTGGAGGAAGGCTTCCACAGAATAACCCTGGCGGATCGGGAGTGGATGGAACCATTGATCTCCATGGATCAGGAGCTGGCGGCAGATAATTGCTTTGGAACGTATTACTTGTGGGGAGATGTTTTTGGGCTGCGCATCGCGCGCTGTGAAGACAGGCTGCTGGCCTGCTGTGGAATCGGTAAGGGGATTTACTTCTTTTACCCTCATGGCAGAGGCAGCCTGAAGGAGGCGGTGAAGGCCATGGAGGACCGGGCGGAGGAGCACGGTGCTGGATTAGTGATACACGGAGTGACCGCTTTACAGAGGGAAGAGCTGGAGCAGGCTATGCCGGGGCATTTTATGTTTGAGGAAAAAAGCGGCCGTGCTGACTATATTTATGAGACGGAGCACCTGGCCTCTTTATCGGGAAAAAGGTATCACAGCAAGAAGAATCACTGTAACCGTTTTGAGAAGGAGTGGCCGGATTGGCACAGGGAGGTGCTTACAAAGGAGCATGCCCCGGAGTGCCTGCGCTTGCTTTCCGCCTGGGAGGACAGCCGCAGGGAAGGGGCGGATGCAATGCAGGCCGCAGAGCAGACAGCAGTGGTAAAATCCTTTCAGTATTACCAGGAGCTGGGGATGGAAGGGATCGCTTTGTACGCCGGTGGCCGCATGGCGGGATTTTCCCTTGGGGAACGGGTAGGGGAAGTGGGATTTGACGTCCATTTCGAGAAGGCGGACACAGATATCCACGGAGCTTATGCCATGGTAAACCGGGAGATGGCAAGGATGCTGGCAGAGCATCACCCGGAGGTGAAATACTTAAACCGGGAGGAGGATATGGGGCTGGAAAATCTGCGGAAGGCCAAGGAATCCTATCGTCCGGTGTTCCGGATTGAGAAATATTCTGCAAGCCTTACAATTTGCTAAGCGGTACACTGGATAAGGCGGATGACAGGCAGTACACTAGTGTCTTGTCTGGATTATATCTAGCAGATGGCGGCGTGGATGGGGAGAAGAGGAATCGAAGCTATGACCATATATGATATTGCAAAGATTGCCGGGGTTTCGGCCAGCACGGTATCCAGAGTGGCGAACCACAAGCCGGGGATCAAGGAGGAGACCAGAAAGCAGATTCAGGCGCTTCTGGAGGAGTATAATTACCGCCCCAATGAGACGGCAAGGGGGCTGGTTAAGCAGTCCAGCCGTATGATAGGAATTTTAATCACAGATATCCGGTATGCCCACCATGTGGATATTGCCTATCATATCGAGCAGGAGGTGGAAAAGCAGGGATACTGCAGCCTGATTGTCAATACCGGGCTTTCCGATGAGAAAAAGGTAAAGGCCATCGAAATGCTTTCCCAGCGGCGGGTGGACGGCGTAATTCTGGTGGGCTCTACCTTCCAGTGTGATGCAGTAAGAGAGGCGCTGGCAGTGTGCTTTCCTAAGGAGCCGGTGGTAATTACGAATGGCTATGTGGAGCTTCCCAATGTATATGGGGTACTGGTGGATGAAAGGGAGGGGATGGAGGCGAGTGTCCGTTTTATGGCGAAAAGGGGCCGCAGGAAGCTGGCCTTTATCCTTCCCAACCGAACGCCCAGCAACCTGTCTAAGGAAAAGGGCTTTATCGCTGCCATGGAGGAGCTGGGCTGGAGCCGGGAGCAGCTGTGGATCTACACGGCGCCCACCACGCTGGAGGATGGAAGGCGGATTACAGAGCAGATTTTAGAGGAGCATCCAGATGTGGAGGGGATGATCTTCGGCGAGGATCTGTCAGCTGTGGGAGGGATGCGGGTGCTTCTGGACCGGCAGATCCACGTCCCGGGGCAGGTGGCGGTAATGGGAGTGGATAATTCCAGATATTGTGATATCTGCTATCCTAAGCTGACCTCCTTAAATAATAAGATGGTGGAGATGAGCTTCGAGGCTGCCAGGATCTTGCTGGATGGCCTGGAGGGACGGAAGAATCCGGAGAAGATCATGCTGTTTTCCAATATTGTGGAGAGAGAGAGCACGTAACAATTCATTTCTGGGTGAGGCCGATGCACTGGAGGGACGAAAGGATTTTGCTGACTGCTTATGGAAATCGGAACCGTTCAGGCGGGACGCCCCCTTGCCTACGCTGGACAAAAAGCTGCGGCAAGATACAGCGAAAGGAGAAGGTTTGTGGCAGGTAGAAAATTATTTTAGAAAATTTTAAAAATACTATTGCATTTTTGGAAATATGAGATATAATAATGGAGATGCGTCTGTAGCTCAGTGGATAGAGCAGTGGCCTCCGGAGCCGCGTGCGGAGGTTCGATTCCTCTCAGACGCATTCTTTTTATTTCAAAATTTTATTTCAAAAATCGCATCCATAGCCTGAACCGCTGCGTGGTGACCACCTGCGACGCAATGGTTTTCCCAAGAAGTACCTGCTTTCTGGCAGGTGCTTTTTTTACTTTATAGGGAGAATCAAACTTCTCCGCTTGAATAAATGAAGTTTGCCTGTGAAACATCATGAAACAATTATGAAACATTATGAAACATATTGACAAGGGAAGGAAAAATCCGTATATTAAAAATAAATAAATACAGGCGTGAAAAAAAGAAAAAAATAGGGTAATTTACTAATAAATTTTGCCTGCCCTTAGATGTAATATTTAAATGAAACATATTGATGAAAATATGAAACAATATAGTGAAACAAAAGGAGAAACTGTTTCATGACCATTTACCAGATAGCCAGCCAGGCGGGAGTTTCACCGGCTACGGTTTCCCGCTATTTTAATACCATTCAGAAGGTCAGCGACCAGACGCGGAAAAAGATCGAGCGGGTGCTGATGGAGAATGGGGAGAATGATAAGACCATCCGTAGGAAGCGGACCGGGATCATTGTATTTTTAATTGAGTACATGAAAATCGAGTTTTTCCGGTGCATTCTCCAGATGTTTATTGAGGAATCCCAGGGAACCGGCCTGCAGCTGGTGTACCTTCCCACCAATAATCTGGACACAGAGAAATGCCATAATATTATCCGGGGATTAAATCCGGACGGGATCGTGATGTTTGATGTGGTGGATCCGTTTCAGATACTTCAGTTCGCGGAGACCATCAACAGCCATGTGGTGATTTTCGGGGAGGAGATGACCGGGGCCAATGCCTTTATGATCCACGTGAATGACGTGGCGGCGGCTTACGAGGGAACCAATTATCTGCTGGATTTGGGCCACAAAAAGCTTTTATTTTACTCCAATTATCCCAAGGGCATTAATTCCAATTATCAGCGGCTGTCCGGCTGCAAGGTGGCCATGGAGGAGCACGGCTTAAAATTTGACCAGGCAACCATGGTCCGCTTCGGCACGCTGACCTATGAGAATGGGTACAAGCAGGTGAAGAAGGCTTTGGAGGAGGGACTGGAGTTTACGGCAGTCTTTGCCTTTAGCGACGGGGCTGCGCTGGGTGCGATTCACGCTATTTTAGACCAGGGACTTTCGGTGCCGGGGGATATCTCTGTTTTGGGCTTTGACGATCTGCCCCTGGCAGTCCGCAGCAGGCCGCAGATCACCACCATCCGCCAGCCCCTGCGGGGGTTTGTGCGGCATACCATTTCCGTCTTTCTCCATGAGGATTACTCGATGCTGAAAAAGACCATGGTGCTCCCCCATAAGCTGGTGGAGCGGGAAAGCTGCCGGTCATTATTTGCGGAGTGATGTGAATAGCAGGCCGTGAACGTAACCATTATTCCATAAGGAGGAAGCAGAATGAAGCAGATAAAACAAATAGCCGGGAAGGCATTGGCCGGGCTTTTCCTGATTTATGTGGTGGTGGTCTGCCTGGGCCCCTTGATCTGGGTGTTCTTTCAGGCTTTTAAGACAAATAAGGAGATCCTTATCTCCGCCTTTGCCCTGCCCAAAGCCTTCCGCCTGGATGGCTTTCGGGTAGCGCTGGAGACCGCGCCCATTCTTTTATACTTTCGAAACAGTGTGGTGATCTCTGTGGTGAATACGGGAATCACAGTGGTGGCGGTGTCCATGGCCGCCTATATGACAGCCCGGTTCCAGTTTCGGGGGAAACGGTTTTTCACCTTGATGCTGTCCTCCTCTCTGCTGATTCCCGTTTCCTCGCTGTTAATGCCCATTTATTTGCTGTTAACGAAGATGGGGATGATTGACACCATGAGGGGATTGATCCTGATCTATGCTGCCCTGGGCCTGCCCACCTCCCTGTTTATTCTTCAGAGTACCTTTCAGGGAATCCCGAGAGAGCTGGAGGAGGCGGCCTATATTGACGGGGCGGGGGTGTTCTACACCTTTTTTACCATTATCCTGCCTATCGCCAAGCCTGGGGTGGCCACAGCGGCCACGCTCCACTTCATTACCTCCTGGAATGAATTTATGTTTGCGCTGGTGATGACCAAGAGCGCCTCTGTGCGGACACTGCCTCTGGCTTTGAATTATTTTACATCCCAGTTTTCCTTTAATTATACTGCCATGTTTGCGGCAATTGTGTTGTCGATCCTGCCAAGTATTCTTGTGTTTATCTGCCTTCAGGAGCAGATCACCGCAAGTATGGTTTCCGGATCGCTAAAAGGGTAATTATGCGGCCACATAATGATAAATATGTACGTTCGGAGTCTCTTTGCGTCTGATTTTGTGAGATTCCGAGAGTGCACAAATAAAAAATGGAGGAATTTCTATGAAAAAGAGAAGGTTAGCTGTGATTGCAGCAGCATTAGGAACCGTGATGTTAGCAGGCTGCGGACAGGGATCCGGCAGCGGAGGAAGCGCTCAGGCTACGACCCAGGCGGCAGAGTCCGCTGCTGCCTCCTCGGCGGAGGAGCCGGCAGCAAAGGCAGAGGCCAAGGAGGGAGCCGGGGAAGTGATTCAGATCGATTATCCCACCTTTATGTGCGGCACTGCCAGCGTAGCCGGATGGTTCCAGGAGAGGTGCCAGGCCTTTAATGAGCAGTACGCGGGGAAATATGAGATCGTGGTGGAGGAGATCCCTAATACCCAGGATTATGTAGATAAGATGAAGGTGCTATACAGCTCCGACTCCCTTCCGGATGTGGTGAATACCGGGGGCTACAATATCATTGACATGATGCAGGATAAGCTGGTGGACTTAACTCCCTACGTGGATGAGGAGTGGCGCAGCACCATGAGCGACATCGGGATTGCCGTAAACTCCCGGGATGGGAAGCTCTATGGAATCCCCTCCACCCGTCAGCTGGTGGGATACTTCTATAATAAAGACCTATTTGCACAGGCAGGGATTGAAGCCCCGGCAAAGACCTGGGATGAATTCTTCGAGCAGTGCGAGGCCTTAAAGCAGGCGGGGATTGTTCCCATGTCCATGGATACCGCTGACTCCGGCTGGTGCACCAGCCTTTTCCTGGGCGCTATGACAGCCAGCAATGAGGCAGGGGAGGAATTTATGAATACCCTCCAGCCAAGGGATTACAATGTGCCGGAATTCATCGATGCGGTGGCAAAGGTTCAGCGCTTGTTCCAGGAGTACACCACCCCGGATTCCATCGGCGGCGATTACGCGGCAGCGGCGAATAATTTCCAGAATGAAATCACAGCCATGATCGCCAATGGCCCCTGGATGGTTCAGAACTTCTACGATACCACGAAGTGTGAAGAGGGCTTTTATGAAAAGGTGGGCACAGCCATGTACCCGGAGGGGACCATGTACAATGCAGCCCAGACTGGCTGGCATGTAGCTGCAAAGACCCCGGAGAAGATAGAGGCCGCCATTGAGATGATTAAATTTATGACCAGCGAGGAGAGCCAGAAGCTGTATCTGGAGGTGACGGGAAATATCTGTGACCGGAACCTTACCTCAGACAAGGTTTACCCATTGGTGAATGAGGTAATAGAGAACGCGGCGGTTTCAACCTACAATATCAATGATTATCAGAGCCTGTGGTATGCCAATGTGGTGGACGAAGTAAGCGTGCAGTATCCCCTTCTGGCCCAGGGGGAGATGACGCCGGAGGAATTCGCGGCAGCCCTGACGGCAGCGGCGGAGAAAAACGAGAAGTAATAAAAATGAAGCTGGAGGTAACCTTATGCGAATCAAAAAACATATCCTGTTTGTGTTTCTGCTGCCCTGTCTGCTTTTGTTTGCACTGATTTATCTGCTTCCCATCGGGGTGGTGGCAGTAACCTCCTTTACCAGCTGGAAGATCGGCACGGATATTCGTTTTTGCGGCGTGGACAACTATCTCCAGGCAGTGAAGGATCCTAATGTGGGGGTGGCGCTGCTTCACACGCTTTTCTGGGTTGTGCTGCAGGCAACCGTCCATGTGGCCCTGGGCGTCACCCTGGCGCTGATCCTTTCCAGGCGGCGCCGGGGCTGGCGGGCCATCCGCACCATTTCCATGATACCCAACATCATCCCTGCATCCGCCCTGGCCATCATTTTTCTCCGGGTATTTGATGCTAATGGCCTGATCAACTCTCTGCTTCAGGCTGTCACAGGGAAGCCTGTACAGATCCAGTGGTATTTTCAGGTGAAGACAGCTATGATCCCGGTGACCTTAAGCTGGCTGATTTACTCCGGCCTGATTACCATCCTGGTGCTTGCGGCGATTATGGGGGTATCCTCGGAGCTGTCGGATTCGGCAAAGATTGACGGGGCCCGAGGGCTTCAGATTGATTTTCTGGTAATTCTTCCGATTATCCGGAATACCATCGGCACAGCGGTGATCATTGCCGCCACCAGCATGCTCAAGGAGTTTGAGCTGATCTTCCTAACCACTAATGGAGGCCCTGGCAATAAGACGCTGAACATGCCTCTTTACTTATATAAAACCTCCCTGATTGAAAATAATTACGGATATGGCAATGCCATGGGAGTGATGCTGATTGTGCTGGGAGTGGGGATTGTATTTGCGGTAAATAAGCTGTTTCGGATGGATGAGTCGGTTTACTGACAGAACAGGCGTCCATTGCCGGGCGCATGCAGGTTTACTTTAAAAGTCTGCCGCCCATTAGGCGGCATGCATTCAGGGATGCATGAAGGCTTAGAAAGGAATGGTTTTGATATGGATATTAAGATTTCCGTGATTGGGGGAGGCGGCTACCGGTCTATGTTTCTGGCAAGAAGCTTAGCCTGGCAGGCAGCCGCGCTTCATATAAAAGAAATCGTATTTATGGATAATGATGAGAAAAAGCTGAATATTTTTGGGACGATGTCAAAGCTTGTGGCAGAAAGGATTAACCCGGAGATAATATTTCGGCTTACCACGGATCCAGTGGAGGCAGTGAGAGACGCGGACTATGTGATTACCACCATCCGGGTGGGAGAGGATGAGAAGCGGGTGGACGATGAAAGGATAGCCCTAAAGCACCATGTGCTGGGACAGGAGACCACCGGGGCCGCAGGATTTTCCTTTGCCATGCGCTCCGTGCCTGCCCTGGCAGAATACTGCGAGCTGATCCGCCGGTATGGAAAGCCTGGGGTGAAGGTATTTAATTTTACTAACCCTGCAGGAGTGGTCTCCCAGACCCTTCGGGATATGGGGTATGATTTTACCTTCGGTATTTGTGACGCCCCCACCGGGCTTTTACAGTCCTTTGCCAGGCTTTACCAGGTGCCTCCAGAGGAAATCACAGCGGGCTGCTATGGGTTAAACCATCTGTCCTTTTTCCACAGCATTCGATTCAGGGGAAAGGAAATGCTGGAGACCTTGATAGAGGACGACCGGATTTACACAGAAACAGACATGAGGTATTTCCCGAAGGAGCTGGCCAGGGATATGGGCTGTATCTTAAATGAGTACTTATATTACTTTTTCTTCCGGGAGCAGGCAGTGGAACATATCCTAAGGGCAGGAGAGACCCGGGGAGAGGTAATCCGGGAGGTAAACCGCCGTATGCTTGCAGAGCTGGAAATGCTGGATGTGGAGAAGGATTTTGATCAATGTCTGAAAACCTATGTTCACTGGCATGGGATCCGATCGGATAAATATATGAAAAATGAGACCGGCAAGATGCGGAAAAAGCCCTTTACCTTTGATTCCATGGAGAAGGACATGGGAGGCTACGCAGGCGTGGCCTTAAGCTACATCCGTTCTGTCCAGGAAAGGAAGCCGGTGGATATGATTTTGTGTGTGCCAAACCAGGGGGCGATCCCGGGACTTTTGGATACAGATGTGGTGGAGATCAGCTGCCGCATCCAGGATGGAGCGGTGATTCCTCAGAGAGTGGAGCAGCCGGGGGAGATCCCCATGGAATTAATCCGGCGGGTGAAAAGCTATGAGCGGTACGCCTCAAAGGCAATCCGGGAGAAGGATAAGAAGGCGGCAGCACAGTGCCTGTTTTTGCATCCCCTGGTAAATTCCTGGAGCCTGGCTCAGGAGCTGACAGAGGAATATATCCAGTCCAATAAAGATTACATAGAAGGATGGAGCTGATTATGGGATTCATTGCCGGAATAGGCGCCATAAATTGTGATTTGCTGTACGGAGGAGTACCAAAGATACCCAATGAGGGGGAGGAGGTTTATGCAGATACCTTTGATCTGCAGCTTGGCGGAGGCGTGCCCGCGATTTTGGTAAATTTGTCCCGTCTGGGGATCCCGGTAAAGCTGTTTACCTTTCTTGGAAATGATATGTTTTCCTCCTTTGCGAAGGAAGAGCTGAAGCGCTTTCAAATTCCCTTCTATAATTTAGGGAGCACCGTAAAGATGCCAATCCAGATCACATCGGTGATGATCACAGAGAGGGATCGGACCTTCCTGTCCTATGGAAGGAAAAAGCCTTTGACCCATGAGGATATCCAGACTCTGGAGGAAGAGATGCGGGGAAGCGCCATTATGCGCATGTACGTGGAGCCGGGGAACCGGGAGCTTCTGGAATTTTACCGGGAGCGGAAGGGAGAGGGCTGTATTCTCACCTTTGACACTGGCTGGGAGGATGATCTGTCCATTGATAAATATCTGGAATATATCCGTCTGGCGGATTACTACACACCGAATTTAAAGGAGGCCTTAAAGATTACCGGAAAGGGCACGGTGGAGGAAGCGGCAAAGGTTTTGTCCCGGTATTTTGATCCGGTGATTATCAAGCTTGGGGGAGAGGGGTGCTACTTTAAGTCTGGGGGAAGGGCAGAGCGGATTCCTCCCATGGAAGGGGTGCAGGCAGTGGATCCCACCGGGGCAGGGGATGCCTTCCATGCAGGGCTTATGTATGGCCTTTACCATCACTGTGACATCGAAACCTGTATCCGCATGGGTACGGTGATGGGAGGCTACTGCGTGAAGGAGGTGGGTTGCTTAACCAGCTATCCGGAAGCCCTTCTGCTGCGGCGGCTGGCGGGGCTGCCGGATTCGTAGCACCTCGCTCAGCATGAAAGGGTCAGCAGTCAGCACGGCAGAAGGCAGGAGAAGGAAAATGAAGGAGGGCTGCAGTCTCCTGGAATGTGAACGGCGGCCAGCAGAGAGGAAAATCAAAGGACTGTTTTGAAGGGGACTTCAAGGCAGTCCTTTTCGACTACTTTTTTACATTTTTTGTTTGATATATGGACAAAGATATGGTAGGATATCAGAAAGAGTTACTGTTCACAGAAACAGGCACTGGCTGTGAAGTGTAACCAGAAGGAGACAACTGACAAAGCTGCAGCACGGATTAGGAGTTATTCATGGTAGATAAGAATTGTGAGATTTTATATGACTATTTGCAGACCATTTTATATGATTACCAGGCAAAGGAGATTGATTTGACACAGCTGGACGAGCCCTTTAGGAAGCTGGGGGACAGCCTGAAGATTCTTCACTCAGGAATCAAGCACATCGCATGGCAGGCAGAGCAGGTGGTGAATGGGGATTATTCTCAGGAGGTCTCCTACCCGGAGGATCTGACCGATGCGTTTCACGCCATTGTGGAGAAGCTTCAGGAGCGGGAAATCCAGCTGAAGGAGGAAGAGGAGCGCAGGCGGAAGCACGAGGCTGTGGGAATCGCTTATAATAAGCTTTTGATTCAGCTGACCAAGCGGAGGAGAGAGTGGATCATGGTGGTGGACCGTGAGACCAGGACCTTGCTCTTTTGCAATAAAAAGGAGGAAAAGGGAGAGGGGGTGGAAGATTTCTGCAGCATCTGCAATTACCGCCTGTCCTTTAAGCAGCAGATTACCAGCTGGCACAGCGACGAGGCATACTCCATCTGGGAGGCAGAGGATTTTGGCGGGAATTTCTACCAGGTAACCTCCTTACAGACCGAGTGGCAGGGGAGAAAGGCTTACGCCCATGTGGTAATCGATATCACCCAGGAGCGCCAGAAGGCAAAGCAGTTAGCGAACAAGGCTTACCATGACCCGGGGACCGGGATCGCCAACCGGCGGTTCTTTGAGGAGTATATGGATCAGGCACTGGAGGAAAAGCAGGCGATGACCCTGTGCTACATGGATCTGGACGGCTTAAAGTTTGTCAATGACAAATATGGCCATCTGGAGGGGGATGAGTATCTGAGAAGCTTTGTCTCTGTGATCAAGCTGAATATCCGGAACACAGATGTGTTTGCCCGGATCGGAGGAGATGAGTTCTGCCTGGTATTCCCCGGATGTCTGGAGGATGTGGCCAGGGAAAAGCTGGAGGAGGCCCTGGAGCAGATGGTGGAGAATAATACCAAGGAATATCCGGTGAGCTTCAGCTTTGGCGTGATTCCCATTCACCCGGAGGATGGGAACCTGTCCCTGGATGAGATCTTAAAGCAGGCAGATGTGGAGATGTATCTGTGCAAGAAGAAAAATAAAATGAAATTCCACACCCGCCAGAGGCTCTGATGAAAAAGGATTTAACACAGGGAAATGTAACCGCCACCATGCTGGCCTTTGCAGCGCCCATGATACTGGGAAATCTCCTCCAGCAGTGCTATAATATTGCAGATACCTTGATCGTGGGCCGCTTTTTGGGGCCGGACGCACTGGCGGCGGTGGGCTCTGCCTATACGCTGATGACCTTTTTAACCTCGATTTTAATCGGTCTTTGTATGGGGAGCGGATCCGTGTACTCCTTTTATTTTGGCAGGAGAGATGAAGCCTCCATGAAGAGCAGCATGGTGCTCTCCTTTCTCCTTATCGGGGCGGCGGCCATAGTGATGAATGTGCTGCTGTTTTTGTGGATGCGTCCTATTTTGCATCTGCTGCAGGTTCCCGCGGGGCTTTTTGACATGATGGCGGAGTACACGGCCATTATCTTTACCGGGATTTTTTTCGTTTTTTTATATAATTATTTTGCATTTTTGCTGCGGGCGGTGGGGAATTCTGTGACACCTTTGTGGTTTTTAGGAGGGGCGGCGGTGATGAATATCCTGCTGGACCTCCTCTTTGTGATTCGCTTTGGATGGGGAATCGGCGGTGCGGCTGTGGCCACTGTGGCTGCCCAGGCATTTTCCGGTGCAGGGATCGGGATTTATACCTGGATACGAGAGCCGGGGCTTAGGCCCGGCCGCCGGGATCTGTCCTTTGGCCGGGAGCGGGTGAGGGAGATCTTCCGCTTCTCCACAGCGGCCTGTGTCCAGCAGTCGGTGATGAATTTTGGGATTTTGATGATCCAGGGGCTGGTGAACCGCTTTGGGGCCGGGGTGATGGCTGCCTTTGCCGCCGGGGTAAAGATCGATTCCTTTGCCTATATGCCGGCTCAGGAATTCGGCAATGCCTTTTCCATCTTTATTTCCCAGAATCACGGGGCCGGCAGGAAGGACCGGGTGAGTCGCGGGACGAAGAGCGCAGTGCTTTTGTCCCTTGGCTTCTGTGTGGGGATATCGGTTCTGGTATTTGCGCTGGCCCCCTGGCTGCTTCAGATCTTCATCGACGGCAGTGAGGAGGAGATCCTGGGTATCGGGGCAGGATATCTCCGGACCGAGGGGGCATTTTACTGTGGAATCGGAGTCTTATTTCTCCTCTACGGATACTTCCGGGGAATCGGAAAGCCGGAGATGTCCCTGGTGCTTACCATCATCTCCCTGGGAACCCGGGTCCTGCTGGCCTACCTTTTGGCCCCGATCCCGGCCATCGGGGTAAAGGGAATCTGGTGGGCCATCCCCATCGGGTGGTTCTTAGCCGATGGGGCCGGGCTGTGGCGGATTTGGAAGGATTAAAGCTGCCCCTTTATCAGAAGGTACTCTCGGAATCTCCTCTGCACCTGCTTTTCCGCCAGATGTGCACAAAAAATCATCTCACCGAGAGCACATCAGATGGAACTGGAAGGAGGAGTACTCCGGCACCTCCCGCGGAATGGGAAGCCCTGCATGCATCAGGGCGGCGCCGGAGCGGAGCTCCTGGCTTCCATTCACTGAGTACATCGCCTGGGGGTCTAAGCCCTTGGCGCGGATGTATTCCTGGGGGCCGTTGCAGGTTAAATTAGTGACCACCACGCTTAGGAGGGCCTCGCTCTTATCCTTGGTCACATGCTCCCATGCGGTCATATTTCCCATCTGGAATGGATTGGTCAGACGGTAGAAATCACCATAGAAGGTGATGTGGTAATATTTCCGGAACAGCTCGCTCTGCTTCCGGCAGATGGCCTGCTCCTCCTTGGAAAGATGGGTTGCATCCAGTTCATATCCAAAGGTGCCGCACATGGCCACCACTGCCTTAGTCTCTAGAGGAACCAGCTTGCCGCTGTCGGAGATATGGGCTCCCATGGTGCAGGTGGGGTAGACAAAGGAGGTTCCGTAGTGGAGCTTTAACCGGTCGATGGGGTGATTATTGTCGCTGACCCAGTACTGGGGATAATAGTGGAGCATGGCCGGATCGTACCGTCCCCCGCCTCCGCTGCAGCCCTCGAAGAGGATATCCGGGTGGGTCAGGATGATGGCGTCCATTACCCGGTATAAGCCCAGGATGTAGCGGTGGTACACCTCCCCCTGATTCTCTGCCGGCAGCACATTCGACCAGATATCGGCCAGGGAGCGGTTGATATCCCATTTTACATAGTAGATATTCGCGTCGTCCAGGATGGCGTTTACCTTTTCGATAAGGTAGTCCTGCACCTCCCTGCGGCTCATGTCCAGGGCGATCTGGTTCCGGCTGCGCACTGCGTGCCTTCCGGGAATCTCCATGGCCCAGTCCGGGTGGGCGCGGTAAAGGTCGCTGTCCTCTGACACCATCTCCGGCTCGAACCAGATTCCGAATTTCATATCTAAGGCATTGATCTGCTCCACCAGCTTGTGGAGTCCGCATTTGATCTTATTCTCATTTACATACCAGTCCCCCAGACCGCTGTTGTCATCATCCCGCTTTCCAAACCAGCCGTCATCCATAACCAGCAGATCCACCCCCATGGTTTTGGCAGCCTTGGCGATCTCCACCAGCTTCACATCATCAAAATCCATAAAAGCAGCTTCCCAGCTGTTAATTAATACCGGACGCTGCACCTGGGACACAAACTTGCTGCGGCAGAGATTGGTGCGGTAGAAATCGTGGTACAGATGGCTCAGCCCCGTGAGACCGTGGCAGGAATAGGCCATCACCACCTCCGGCCCCTCAAAGGTCTCTCCTGGATCCAGATGATACACAAACTGCTTTGGATGGATTCCCATCACCAGCCGCAGCTGATCATACTGATCCAGCTCTGCCTCAGCCAGGAAATTCCCGCTGTACATCAAGGAGAATCCATAGCAGGAGCCATAATCCTCTGTAGCCTCCCGGTCACAGAGAACCACAAAGGGATTCTGCTGATGGCTGGAGGATCCCCGGACGCTTCCGATGGTGTGGATGTGGTGGGTCATGGGCTGCCGCTCCACCTGCCGCTCCTGGCCGTACCGCCCGGGAAGGCTGATCAGGTCAAAGCCTGCCCCATTTAAAAAGTCCAGACAGAGGGACATGATTTTCTTCAGATGAATGGGCTTGTCCCCGCGATTTACCACCTTCACCGCCCGGGTGATCACATCCGTTTCCTCGAATACGCCGTAGAGAAGGATCACATCCACCTGGCTGACAGCATCCCGCAGAGTGATCTCCAGAGTAGCTGCTGTATCATTATCCCTGGCAAAGACACAGGGAAGGGTATCTAACTGATATTTTCCTTTAGAAATTTGATAATGAACCGCCTTCCCATGGTAGGAATAGCTGCCGTCACTATTTACCACCTCAATGCTGGTGGTGCGGAAATCTCCCTGCTGCTGGGTGGAAAATTCCTGGGGCTGCGCGTCTAAAGAAAAGGTTCTGGAATTCCTGGACTCATAAGGGTTGCCGGAAAAGCCACGATCGTACTGCATGATCTGATAGCTTAAGTCACTGTCCGGCACTGAAGGGCCATAATAAAGATGAAGAAGATAGTCCAGATTGCCGATCTTCATCTGGTAGGAAGTGTTTTTCGTATGAAGGGTGATTGTTTTCGATTTTTCTTGATAAATGATAGCCATATTGCGCTCCTTCCTAATCCTGAAAAAGCAGGATACAAAGTTTGATGATTCCCGGGTGGCTGCCGCGGGAGGTCTATACCGGCTGTTTGCTGCATAGACTTTGAAGATATTTTACCATATTTTTCATGGGAATTCGCTGGATTAATGTGGGAAAAAGCTGGAGAAATGTAAGGGATTTTGCTATTTCAGTGAGTCGCAGATAGCCTGGGGATCTCTGGCTAAGTGTACTCTGCCCAACCTTTTAGGAATCTCTAGCCAAGTGCACTGCCAAGCCTTCCGGGAATCTCCAGCCAAGTGTTTTGCAGCCCGTTAGGAGTCGCAAGAGGCGGGGAAGGTGCAGGCGCATATTCGCCAGGAGGCTACGCCCGCGTCAGGCCGGGTCCCAACGTCACCGCGCTCTCGCTCCGCCGAAAGCGTAACGGTGCGTAAGGCCCTAAAAGACAGGGCCTAAACACCG